>JADGOB010000202.1 GCA_017883185.1 Acidobacteriota bacterium | reverse complement strand
CGTGCAGCTCTTTCGGAACCCGGCGTTAGCACGGCAGCGGCAGGCGGCCGGCGAGCTGCTGGGGGGCGCGGGCGACGGGCGGGTGGCTGGGTGCCCGGCGCCGAGGGACACGTGGACCTGCGGGGCGAGGAGAACGGGCAGCAGGTGACGCGACGGGCGGGACGACGCGGGGGCGGGGATGCGCGCAGCCCTACCCGGTATCGGGTGCGGGCTGACCGAGACTGAGGCGGAAGCGCCGGAGCAGCTGCATGGCGGCCAGCGGCGGGTGGGTCCCGCGATGCAGGTACCGCAGGCGGTAGAGCCGTTCGGGGGTCAGGGTGAGCACCACCAGCAGCCAGTGAATGAGGAGGCTGTTTTCGTGGTGGTGGGGCACATGGGTGACCCCATAACGGGTCTTGAGGACTGGCAGAGGCCTTGCCCCCCTCGGCCCTGACGACTGTGTCGTCCAGCGTGGCACAAACCATGGCTGGCGAATCGTCGGAGATGAGCCCCACACTGTCGCTGGGATAGTGGTGGGGGCCAAGGTGTGACGCGGTCAGGGAGGAGCCGCTCAACAACGGGTTGAAGCTGACGAGCGCGCGTAGACAAGGCGGTCGCGCGCTCGACGGGGAACCATGCGACGATGCGGGGACCCAGGTTCGACCGCTGTGCAATCGGGGACAGACGACGGAAGACGTCGGGCATAGAGTGGCGTGGTCCTCACAACCCGCGGTCGCGTCGGTCGTCCGTCGAGACACGGGCCGACCGCCACGTTGCCGCTGCAGGAGGACTTCATGTCACGCTCAACCTCTCGGACACTCGGGCTGGCCCTCGTCATCGCCACCTGGTCGGCATCACTCGCGTTTGCAGCGCCGCAGTCGTCGATGGCGCAAAAGCCGTCGGACAGCGTATTGGTTGACTAATATCGCCGGTCGGGTGCGGTGCCATCGCCGTCGAAGGACGACCTGCAAGAAGCGATCAGGGTGCTGCACGAGCACGACTTCAGCGTTGGTGCAGTTCGGCAACTGCCGATGTTGAGCAAGGAGACATGCATGTCTGCAACACGGAGCGTCGTCGTTGGTCTTGTCGCGGCGGCTGTCCTGGCGCTGGGCGCGTGCACACGCGACGGCATTCCCCCTGCGCCTCCGGCAACGTCCGCGTCCCCGGCATCGGCGCCCGCGACGGAGCGTATCGTCGGGCCGCTGACCCCAGCGGACGCGCAGGCGCTCGCGACCATGAATGACCGTCTGAAGGAATACGTCGACCTGCACGTGAAGCTCGAGCGATCGCTGCCGAATCTGCCGAAGGAAGCGACGCCAGAGCAGATCGACAAGAACCAGCGCGCGTTTGAAAAACTCGTGCGAGAGGCCCGCACTACGGCGAAGCCCGGCGACATCTTCACGCCGGAGGCGCGCCCGGTCATCAAACGCCTGCTCGCGACCATCTTCGGCGGGCCCGACGGCCAGCAGTTGAAGGCGTCGATCATGGACGAGAACCCGGTCGACCCGGTCGCGCTGAGGCTCACCGTGAACGGCCGCTACCCCGACACCGTGCCGTTGACCACCGTTCCGCCCCAAGTCCTGCAGACGCTGCCGAAGCTGACCGAGGATCTCGAGTACCGGTTCATCGGGGACTGGCTGATCCTGCTGGACACCCACGCGCACGTCATCGCGGACTTCATCGACAACGCACTTCCGAAGTAACCCAGACAGAGGTCATCATGCGCACGCGCCATCTGTCTCTCATCGTGCTCCTGTTCCTCTTCATCGTGACCGGGGTCGGTTACCGGGGCAGCGGCAACACCGCCGGGACTGCCCGCCTCGAGGCCCAGCAGTCGCCTGCCGCACCGGTAGTCCCACTGCCGAACAGGGATGGCTCGTTCAAGTTCGGCGTTCTCGGCGACTTCGGCACCGGCAGCCAGGCGCAGTACCAGCTCGCCGAGCAGATGGTCAAACTCCACGGGCGGTTCAAGTACGACACGGTCGTGCTGAGCGGGGACAACCTGATCGGATCGGAGCGCCCTCAGGACTTCAAGGTGAAGTTCGAGCTTCCTTACAAGGCGCTCCTGGATGCCGGCGTCAAGTTCTACGCGTCGCTAGGCAACCACGACGCGCGCGAACAGCGTTTCTACAAGCTGTTCAACATGGGCGGGCATCTCTACTACACCTTCAATCCGAGGCCGGACGTCTGCTTCTTCATGCTCGAGACCACCTACCCCACACCGGAGCAGTTCGATTGGCTCGAGAAGGAGCTCAAGGCCTCGAGCAGCAATTGGAAGATCGTCGTCTTCCACCATCCGTTGTACTCGTCAGGCGATCGGCACGGCTCGGACCTTCGCCTGCGCGAAGTGCTCGAGCCGTTCTTCGTGAAGTACAACGTGAGCGTCGTCCTCAACGGACACGACCACTTCTATGAGCGCGTGAAGCCGCAAAAAGGGATCACCTACTTCGTCGTGGGATCGGGGGGCATGCTACGGGTAGGCAACATCGACCGGGGCACTGGCATTACGGCGAAGGGGTTCGATACCGATCAGGCGTTCATGGCAGCCGAAATCATCGGCGACGAGATGTATTTCAACGCCATCTCACGCGTGGGCCAGACCGTCGACTCGGGCGTCCTCACGCGCCGCAAGATCACGCCCTGATCTCAAAAGCCTCGGTGGGACTGGTCGACTGGGCCATCGAACTGATCGTGCTACGACCCCTTCCGATAGTCGAACGGCGGACGGGTGGGGACGATGGTCGTGTACTTGAACTCGGCGCCCCCGCGCTTCTCGAGAAACTCTCCCTTTGCCTTCGCGAGTGTCGCAGGGTCCTTGAACAAGTCCGACACGGTCAGGGCCATGGTCTTCGCGGCGACGATCATGCCCTTGACGCCGATCGACATGCCGGCGCACGCCACGGCCTGCCAACTGTGCGCGGGCACGCCTGGCGCGAACGTGGCGGCATTCATCTGCACGGTCGGCACATTCCAGCTGATGTCGCCCATGTCGGTTGAGGCCGAACCGACGCGGCCCACCGTCATCGGCTGGACCTGCGTCTGCGATCCCATGGGCGTCGTGGGGCTGATGAGCGTGGAGCGGATCTTCTCGGCAAACGCCTGCTCCTCGGGCGAATAGTCCACGCCGCCAACCTTCGTGAGGTTGCGGTGCTGCACGGCGGCGAGGGCCTCGTTGGGAAGGACACTCCAGTACGACGTGATCACCTCGTGCTCGACGCGCGTGCCGGTGCCCATCGCCGCGCCCTCGGCGGCTTTGAGGATGCGCTCCCAGATGCCCTGGAGGACGCGCATGTCGGGGTGCCGCGCCTGGTACTCGCCCTCGGCGAAGTCGGGGACGATGTTCGAGGCCACGCCGCCCTTCTTGATCACGTAGTGGATGCGCGTTTCCTGCGGGACGTGCTCGCGCATCATGTTCAGCATGTAGTCGAACGCCTCGACCCCGTCGAGCGCCGACCGTCCCCGGTCCGGCGCCGCGGCCGCGTGCGCCGCGGTGCCATAGAACCGGAACGTCGCGGCAATGGTCGCGAGCGAACTCGACGGGTCGGCGCTGTTCTGATCCCCCGGATGCCACCCGACGACGGCGTCGACGTCCTTCAGCAGCCCTTCGCGCACCATATAGACCTTGCCGCCACCGCCTTCTTCGGCGGGGGTGCCGTAGTAGCGCAGCGTGCCGGGCTGCCTTGTCTGAATCATCCACTCCTTGACGGCGATGGCGGCGGCGGCTGAGGCCGTGCCCAACAGGTTGTGACCGCAGCCGTGGCCCGGCGCCCCGGCCTTGACCGGGTTGCGCGCCACGTCGCCCGCCGCCTGCGACAGTCCGGGCAACGCGTCGAACTCGCCGATGAGCACGATCACCGGCTTGCCGCTGCCATAGCTGGCGGAAAACGCGGTTGGCATCCCTGCCACGCCCTTCTCCACCGCGAACCCGGCGTCAGCGAGCGTCTTCTGGAGCAGCGCGCTGCTTTTCTCCTCCTGGAACCCGAGCTCCGCGTAGTCCCATATCTGCTTCGCGACCGCCGCGTACTGGTCCTTCTTCGCCTCGATCGACGCCGGGATTCCGCCCCCGGGGACTGAGGCCTGCTGCGCGGAGCCTGCAAGACCGGCGAGCGCGACAAACGCGACGGCCACGACGACGTGTTTTGACATGCTTCCTCCAACGGACCAGGGGTCGTGACAGATGACCGGGATTCGCTACAGCGAAGATGAGGAATGATACCCGATCCTCAGCGGTCGTCGGGCCTGGGAAGCGATGTGCCCGGGATAGTCCGCGACCAGCACCGTGCCGCGAAGGAAGAGCACGCGCAACCAGCTCACGGTGGCCGCCCCGCGGTGGGCGGCGGCATCGTTCTGGTCGGCGGCGATCGCCTGCCGGAACAGCTCGCTCGCGCGCTCGTGGTCCATGTTGTACGCCGCGTCGTAGGCCTCGCGCCGCAGTGCCTCGGATCGCTGACTAGCGCCGAGCGAGGCGCCGGAGACGATTCCGGCGGCCAGGACGAGTGCGGCAAGACGCGTTGCGCGCATGGTAGTCATTCTACCCTTCGAGCGTGAGCTCGAGCCCGAGCCGCTCCGCGTCCGCCCGCCGGGCGGCCAGATCTGCGGCCGCGACGTCCTCGACAGCGAGGCCCAGCGACTTGAAGATCGTGACCTCGCCAGTCGCCGTTCGGCCGGGAACGAGGCCGGCCGCGACCGCTCCAAGCTCACCAACCAGGTGCTCGCGGCCGAACCAGCCCTCCGCGATGCCCATGACGATGTCGCCCGACTCCACGACGGCCGCGGCGAGCGAATCGACGACGAGCCGGCTGCGCGCGACCAGGCGAGGGTCCATCTCGCGCTGGTGCGGCCGGCAGGCGCCGACCGACACGACGTGCGTCCCGTCGGCGATCCATTCGCTCCGCACGACAGCCTGATCGGACGATGTCGCCAGCACCACCAGGTCGGCGTCGCGTACCGCCTCTTCGGCCGAGCCGGCCGCCCGGACATCGAGTGCGAGGCGCCGCGACACGTCGCGCACAAACGCGTCGACCTCGGTCGTGTCAGGGCTCCAGACCCTGACCCGGGAGAGCGGCCGGATCGCGGCAAAGACCTCGACGTGGCTGCGGGCCTGGACCCCGGCGCCGATCAGGCCGAGGCGCGTGGCGTTCGGGCGCGCCATGTGGCGCACCGAGACCGCGGACACCGCCGCGGTCCTGACCTCGGTGATGTAGCGCGCGTCCATGACGGCCCGCAGGGCGCCGGTCTCGGGGTCGAACAACACGATGATCCCGATGTGGCTCGAGAGGCCTCGCTGGACGTTGGAGGGCACGACACTGACCAGTTTCGCTCCGAGGGCGCCGACACCGGGGAGCAGCGCCGGCATGACGCCAAGGTACTGCCCGGGTGGCCCGACCGGAAGCGCGGTCCGCACGGGCTGGGTCGCGCGGTTCGCGGAGAAATCCGCAAGCGTGTCGGCCATGAGGTCGACGAGCGCCGGGAACTCGGACGCGGGCAGCACCTGGCGGACCTCTTGCTCGGTGAGGAAACGGAACATCAGCGACATCGGTCCTTCATCCTGGCAGGGCGACAAATCGGCTTCGGCAGTCTCATGCGGGCCCGTATAATCCTACCCCACCATGATCCATCACCTTCACACCGTCGACGCGCCCGCGGCCGGCGAGCCCGGCCGTGGCCGGACGTGCCGCCCGAGCAGTTGGCCCAGGCATTGGCCAGTCACCAGCCAATCTGCTTCGGCTGCTACGTGGCCGCCACCTTCCGGCGGGAGCACCCGGAGCTGGTGCTGGACAATCCCTGGAAACCGTAGGAGCGAACCATCGTGGGTCTCCTTCCGTCTATAAGAGCAGGGAAGGAGATACACGATGTTCAGCGCACTGTACGACAAGGCGGACTGGGGAGTTGGTGTCCTGTTGCTGGCGGCGATCGCCTGCGCGATCTTCCTGTAACCTGTCAGGGCTCGGAATTCCGGGATCGACACGGACGGTCTTCCGGGTTCCGGCCCCTGCATTCTGGATTCTCAGGACGCCACGTACGACTTCCGCGCGCGCGCCGTCATTCCCGGTTTCCTGACGCGCACCTCGAGCTTGTGGGTCTTGCCGTCACGCGACTCCTGCGAGAACCCGAGCAGGTACTGGCTGTGAAGTTCGAGCGCCACCCGCGTGAAGGTTGACGTGAGCTGGTCGGTTCTCGACAGCTCGAAGTAGCCGCCGCCCGTTTCCCCGGCCAGCTGTTTCAGACTCCGGTCTGGCCTCGTCCGGACGTGCCTCCCGTTGATCACATCGTCGCCCTGCAGGCCGATCCCGTACACCATCACCTCTTCGGTCTGGGCCCGATCCAGCACCGTGCCGAAGCGCGTCCGGCTCGCGGTGTCATCGCCGTCGGTGAAGACGAGGACGACTTTCCGGCCCTCGATCTCGTGGAGTTCGTCGAGGCCAGAGGCGATCGCATCGTAGAGGCGGGTGGGGTAGCCGAAGTCGATGTTGCCGAGCGAGGCGATCAGTTCGTCGCGATCGCCGGTGAGCGGCGAGACCATCTGGATCTTGTCGTTGAAGTCGCCAACCCGCGCGCGGTCGCCCTTGAGCAGGCGCAGGAGGAACTGCTCGGCCCCCGCCTTGAGAATGCCGATGCTTGCCGTCATGCTGCCGCTGGTGTCGAGCATCACGATCACCGTGATCGGCAGCACCTCGTTGCTGAACACCGTCAGCGCCTGCGGCTTGTCGTTGTCCAGGATCTCGAAGTCCTCCCGCGCCAACCCGGGGACGAGGCGCCCGGCCTCGGTCACGGTCGCATAGAGCGACACCACCTTCGTCCCGGCACGGAACGTCGGCTGCTGCTGACCCTTCGCGAGAATCGGGACGACGGCCAGGGCCGCCACCAGCCACACGAG
>JADGOB010000201.1 GCA_017883185.1 Acidobacteriota bacterium | reverse complement strand
CTCAACTGGAGCAGCCGCGCAGCCTGGCGCTTGTTGCCGCCCGTCTTCTCGAGGCACCCCAGTCGCTCGGCGCGACGGTTGCCGAGATCAACCGGGGGCTGGTCTCCCTGAACTTCCGCCGCGAGCCAGTCTACCTGGACGACCGCAAGCTGGAATCGGAACGTCGATATCGCCACTACGCGATCGCGCAGCGGAAGGTGCCCGAACTCGGTCGCGTGCGCCGGGCCTTCGTCGGCCGCGCCATTCACACCTCAACGGACTCGTGGACGAAGCAGTTCGACGCGTTGCTGTCGCGATAACGACGCGTACGAGAGCCGAAGGCCGCCCGTCAGGAACGGCCCTCGGTAGAATGCCTGTTCGTCCGTCCGCTGGACCGACCCGCCTACATCAGGATCTCGACCTTGGCTTTTGCCTTCAGCTTCTCGACGTAGGCCGCCGTCTTCTCCTGCGTCTTCTGCTGCTTGATGAACTGCTCGATCTGCGGTTTGACTTCCTGGAGCGGGACGGTGCGGGCGTCGCGGTGCGCGATCATCTTGATGATGTGGAAACCGAACGGTGATTCCACGACCCCGCTGAGCTGGCCGGCCTTCAGCGCGAACGCCGCCTGCTCGAAGACAGGAACCGTCTGGCCCCTGGGGACGAAGCCGAGGTCGCCGCCGTTGACCGCGCTGCCAGAATCCTGCGAATGCTGCTTGGCCAGCGCCGCGAAGTCGCCGCCCTTCTTGAGCTGCGCGAGCACGGTCTGCGCTTCGGCGCGCGCCTTCTTCTTGGCTGCCTCGTCCGCGTTCTCGGGCGTCCGAATCAGGATGTGCGCCGTGTGCGCCGCTTCCGGTTCCTGGAACTTGTCGGGGTTCTTCGTGTAGAAACCCGAGACATCGGCGTCGGTCACGGTCACGGTGGGCCCGATCTCCGAGTCGACGAGCTTCATCGCCTGCATCTGCTGCCTGATTTCGGCTTTCAGCTTGTCGGGCGTCATCTGGCGCTCGGCCAGCGCGGCCGTGAAGGCCTGCTCGTTCGGGAACTGTCCCTTGACCTGCGCCACCCGCCCGTCAATCTCCGCGTCGGGCACGGCCACCTTCTTCGCGACAGATTCCTGCGACAGCAGCCTCAGGGCGACGAGTTGATCGACCAACTGGCGGTAGATGGCGTCGCGACGATCCGGTGGAACCGGGCCGCCGGCTTGGGCTTCGAGGCTCTTCACCGCGCGCTCGAACTCCCCGCGATCGATCGCCTTGCCGTTGACGCGGGCAATGACGTCGGGCAGGATGGCGGGTACGGGCTTCACGGCTGCCGGGGCGTGACCGGCCGCCGTCCCGGCGGGTGTGAGTGTGCCGGCCGGCTTCGGCGCTTCGGCCGGGTTCTTCTTGCAGGCGACCAACAGCGCGACCGCGATCAGGGCAATAGCAATGCGAGTCTTCACAACGATACCTCTGTGTCCATCCGAGATGGGGCGGGCGGGGGAGCCGGGGACGCGCGGCGCGCGTCCCCGGACATCTGACACCTCGACGTGTGACGTGCGATGCTGGGGCTACCAGCGGGGTTCGCGCCGGCCGCCGCCACCGCCGAACCCGCCGCCGTCGAACCCGCCGGTGCGCTCAGGCTTCGGCCGGGCCTCGTTGACCGTCAGGGCGCGACCGCCCAGGGAATACTGGTCGAACTGCGTGGCCGCCTTCTGCGCTTCTTCGTCTGTCGCCATCTCGACGAACGCGAAGCCGCGCGCACGGCCGGTTGCCATGTCGCGCATGACACGGACCGATTCAACCGATCCCGCCTGGCTGAACAGTTCCTGCAGCTCCGCCTCAGCAATCTGGTAAGGCAGGTTCCCGACGTACAACTTCCGACCCATGTATCTCGCTCCTTGTCTCGCTGACGGAGTGGCCGGCCGCCGCGATGCGGCGCCGGTCGTACTGTTGAAAACGGTCGTTCGTGGTGAGGCTCAACTCTGGCTGCTCAGGTTGTCACGTCTGCGAGAGAGCGAATGAACTGGCGGGTTCGATCGGCTCGTGGCGCTCAGAAATCTGGCAGAGAGGATTGGACACTCCCAGTTAGAATAGCAGACCGCGACCCGTGCGCAAAGGAAAAACTCCGACCGGGCAGTAGCTTGGGCCGGGGCGCCGTTCCCAGGAACGAGGAAGGAGGCTCGTGCTCGACCGATTCTTCCGCCTGTCCGCGCGCGGGACCGATGTGCGCACCGAAGTGATGGCCGGCCTGACGACGTTCCTGACGATGGCCTCCTCACGCTGCTGCGGGTGCGAGAGACGTTGATCGACGCCGAAGCCGTACCAGTGTTCCTCCCCGTCGTCGGGATCCCGTTGTCGTCATCGATTGCGGACGGGTTGGCGCTGGGCTTCGTCACCTACCCGGTGGTGAAACTCCTGGGTGGCGGGGGCGCGACGTGCACTGGCTGGCGTACGTGATCGCGGTGCTGCTGGTGGCGTACTTCCTGCTGGTGCGAAATCGTCTCGGGTGATTTTCGCGAATCGAGCCCCACGAAGTTTGCTAGGATATGAGGTCGCGTGTCGAGGATTGCAGCTCTATGGAGACGACCGTTTGTCGGATAGCCGGGGAACTTGGCGTTGGGGAAGACCAGATCGAGGCCGTCCTGCGCCTGCTCAGCGAGGGAGCCACCGTGCCGTTCCTGGCGCGGTACCGGAAGGAGGCGACAGGCGGGCTTGATCGCGCGCGTCTCCGCGCCGTGGAGGATCACCTCCAGCAGGTGAGGGAACTGGACGAACGCCGCTCGTTCATCCTGAAGACCATCGGCGAGCAGGGCCGTCTCACCCCGCAACTGCAGACTGCGGTGGCGACCGCCGAAACGCGGGCACGCCTCGAGGACCTGTATCTCCCCTTCAAGCAGAAGCGGCGCAGCCGCGCCAACCAGGCGCGTGAAGCGGGGCTCGAGCCGCTGGCCGATCTCCTGCTCGGCAATTCGGGTTTGTCGCCGGACGAGGAAGGGGAGCGGTTCGTCAACACCGAGAAGGGCATTGCCGATCGCCTCTCGGCCCTCGACGGCGCGCGCTGGATCCTCCTCGAACGCTTCTCCGACGATCCGCACCTGCTCGAATCGCTGCGCCAGTACGTCCAGGCCCACGCGCTGCTGCAGACGAAGGTTGTCGAAGGGCGACAGGAGAAGGGTGCGAAGTTCGCCGAGTATTTCGCCTTCAGCGAGCCGGCTCGCGCGTTGGGGTCACACCGCGTCCTCGCCCTGTTCCGGGGGCGGAAGGAAGGCGTGCTCCGTCTCGCTCTCGTGCTGCCGGCTCCGCAAGGTGTCGCATCGACCGCGGCGGCAGTGGCACCTCCCGCTCCGGAGTTCGCGGAGGCTCAGGACGTCGAGACGCCGGAACCTGAGGCCGGCGTCAGTCCGACCGATCCGGTGCGGGAATCGCCGAGCGTGCCCGAACAGATGATCGCCGAGCGCTTCGGCATACGGAACGAAGGCCGTCCGGCGGATACCTGGCTGCTTGACGCGGTGCGTCGAGCCTGGAAGATGAAGGTGTTCCCGTACGTGCAGGTGGAGGTCGAGGGACTCCTTCGCGAACAGGCCGAACGAGAGGCGGTTCAGAGCTACACGCGAAGCCTTCGCGACCTGCTGATGGCGGCGCCGGCCGGTCCACGGACGGTCATGGGCGTCGACCCGGGTCTGCGCACCGGGATCAAGGCGACGGTGGTCGATCCTGCCGGCGCCGTGCTGGAGTCGGCGACGCTCTTTCCTCACCAGCCGAAGAACGAATGGGAGCCGTCGGTGGAAGCGCTGGCGGACCTAATCGCCCGCCACAACGTCGAATTGGTGGGTATTGGGAACGGGACGGGTTCGCGCGAGACCGACCGACTCCTGTCGGACGTGGCCAAGCGCCGCCCGGACCTGAAGTTCAGCAAGGTGATCGTGTCGGAGGCTGGCGCATCGGCCTTTGCGTCGTCGCGTCTGGCCGCGCGCGAGTTGTCCACGCTGGACGTGCCGCTGCGCGCCGCGGTCAGCGTGGCGCATCGCCTGCAGGACCCGCTCTCCGAACTGGTCAAGATCGAGCCGAGGACCATCGGCGTCGGGCAGTACCAACACGACGTCAATCAGGCGCACCTGTCGCGCGCGCTCGTTGCCGCCATCGAGGACTGCGTGTGCGAAGTGGGGGCGGATCTGAACACCGCCAGCCCGGCGATGCTCGGCCGCGTGGCAGGGCTGAACCACCGCCTTGCGGACAACATCGTCGCCGTTCGGACCACGATCGGCGCATTCAGGACGCGCGAGGAATTGAAGCGCGTGCCTGGCGTCAGCGACCGCGTGTTCGAGCAGGCTGCAGGATTCCTGCGGGTCCACGGCGGCGACCAGCCGCTCGACACGACGCGGGTCCACCCGGAGTCGTACCCGATCGTCGAACGCATGGCGGAATCGGTTGGACGTCCGGCCGTGGAGTTGATCGGGCATGACGAGGCGCTGCAGGCGATTTCGCCAGACGCGTTCACGGACGAGTACGTCGGGCTCCCGACGATCGCCGACATCCTGTCGGAGTTGCGGGCGCCAGGGCAGGACCCGCGTCCGCCGTTCCGTATCGCGGTGTTCAAGGAGGGCCTCGAGGACCTGGCGGATCTCAAGTCCGGGATGATCCTCGAGGGAGTGGTCACGAACGTGGCGGCGTTCGGCGCCTTCGTGGACATCGGCGTGCACCAGGATGGCCTCGTGCACGTGTCGCGGCTAGCCGACCGGTTCGTGAAGGATCCCCACGAGGTCGTCAAGGCTGGCGATATCGTGCGGGTCAAGGTACTCGAGGTGGACCTCGAGCGAAAGCGGATTGCGCTCACGATGCGGTTCGATAAGAAGCCGGCGGCGGCGGCGGCGGCGGCCCGGACCCAGGCGCCCAGGGCTCCGCGCGAGGCCGCGGGCGGCGGCGGAAAAAAGGCCGGCCGACAAAAGCCGATGGCGCTTCCGGCACCCGCGGCGCGGACGCCGTCGGCGGAGACCGCGATGGGGGCGGCCTTCTCCCGGTTCTTGAAGCGCACGTAATCGGCCGGCCCCCCGGGCCGGCCCGCTGTCATGGTGCGGTTCCTGTGTCTCGGCACGATCGGTCTCGCGCTCGCGGCGGCGTTCGTGCCGACCCCCGCTTCCTGGATCGAGTTCGGGTATTCTCGACGCGCCTACCTGTCGCTCCAGCGGTCTCTCACGACCTGGTCGAACGCTGTTCCCATTGCGGTCACGGACCTGCTCATCGTCGGCGCGGTCGCCGTGGTCGCGATCGGCGCCGTGCGCTGGCTACGCGCCCGCCGGCGGGTGGGGGTGTGGCGGGCGTCGGGACACGCCGTACTCGTGGCAGGGACCGCCGCGGCGGCAATCTACCTGCTCTTTCTCGCCGTGTGGGGGCTGAACTACCGACGGGAGCCGCTCGGGGCGCGCCTGGATTTCGATCGCGCGCGTGTGACGCCGGCGTCGGTCCTCGAACTGACGCAGCGCGTCGTCGAACGCGTGAACACGCTCCATGCGAAGGCGCACGCCGAAGGCTGGCCGGCATGGGAAGACCTGCCGGCCGTCCTCGGCCCGGCGTTCGCCCGCGTGCAGCAGCAACTGGCCGACGTGCGCCCCGTGGTGCCCGGGATTCCCAAGCGTTCGCTGTTGACCTACTACTTCGAGCGCGCCGGCGTCTCCGGGATGACCGACCCGTTCGCGCTCGAGGTGGTGGTCGATCGATCGCAGCTGCCGATCGAACGCCCATTCGTCGTTGCCCATGAGTGGGCACACCTGGCGGGCTACGCCGGCGAGGCCGAGGCGAATTTCATCGGCTGGCTGGTCTGCCTGCAGGGACCGCCGGCCGCCGAGTACAGTGGGAGCCTCGTGCTTCTGATGTACTTGCTCAACGCGCTGCCGTCTGCCGAACGGGCCGGGATGATCCAGGCCCTCGGGGAGGGTCCGCGGCGCGACATCATGGACATCCAGCGCAGGGCCTCGCGCGGCTGGCCCTGGCTGCAGCGGCCGGTGTGGTGGGTGTACGATCGCTACCTGCGTGCGAACCGCGTCGAGCTGGGTGTGCGCAGCTACGGCGCTGCCCTCGAGCTGTTCGTGGGCACCCGGTTCGCGGCTGGCTGGGTGCCGGTGGACAGAAGAGAGAAGCCAGCGAAGGGTCGGGGCATGCCTCGACCGGAGAAGAGAACAGATAGATGACCGAAGCGATCATCTTCGACATGGACGGCGTGCTGATCGATTCCGAACCAATCCATTTCGAGGCGATGCGGGCGCTGCTTGCGAACCACGGCGTCGTGTATGCGCCGGGCCATGACGACAACTTCTACGGCTGCACCGACCGCGAGGTGTTCGGGGCGCTGAGCGCACGCTACGGCCTGCAGGCGGCCGAAGCGGAGATGGCGGCCTCGTGGATCGATCGTGTCGTCGAGTTGCTCGCGGGCCCGCTGGAGCCGATGGCGGGCGTGCCGGATGTCCTGCACGCGTTGCGTGCGAGCGGCGTCCGCCTTGCGCTCGCCTCCTCGTCCGCGCCGGCGATCATCGCAACCACGCTGGCAGGCCTTGGGCTGTCGGACGCGTTCGAGCTGACCGTGTCGGGCCACGAGGTCGCGCACGGAAAGCCGGCCCCGGACATCTTCGTCGAGGCGGCGCGCCGCCTCGACCTGCCGCACGAGGCGTGTCTCGTGGTGGAGGATTCGCACAACGGGCTCCAGGCCGCGATCGCGGCCGGCATCCGGTGTGTCACGGTGCCGTGCCCCTCCACCAGGGGGCAGGATTTCACGGGTGCCGCGGTCCGCCTCGACAGCCTGGCGCAACTGCCCTCGTGGATGGGCCTGCCGCCCGATTCGGCGGTGGCCGAGAGCGCGTTTCTGTATCGCCTGGAGGCCGAGGCTCGCCGCGAGAGAGCCTGAGC
>JADGOB010000200.1 GCA_017883185.1 Acidobacteriota bacterium | reverse complement strand
ATGGGCGGCCGCGCGCGGCGATGGCCGACCATCCTATCGGGCGGGTCAGACGCTCGTCGAATCCAGAAACTGCTTCAGCCTGGCAAGGCGCTGGACGGTCGTGTCGCGGCCTACCAGCGCAACGACGTCGAAGAGGCTCGGGCTGACGCCCTGACCCGTCACGGCCACCCGGGTGGCGTGGATCAGCGTCGCGGCCTTGATCCCTTGCGACTCGGCGCAAGCGCGCAGTGCCGCCTCAATCGCGGCGGGCGAGAACGGGTCGACACCGGCGAGCGTCTCGCGCCACGCGGCCACGTGCACGGCCAGGCCAGGCGCCGCCAGGTGCTTCTTCACGGCCGCCTCATCGTACTCCGCCGGGTCCGTGAAGAAGTAGCGTCCCTGCTCCGCCAGGTCGCGGAGTTTCTTCGCGCGCGGCTTCAGGATCTCGATCACCCGGTGGAACCACTCGCGCCGTTCGCCGCGGAGGGCATCGTCCCACAGACCCATCTCGCGGAGCACCGGCTCGATCCGGGGCGTGATCTCGTCGCCGGTGAGGCGCGCGATGTGCTGGCTGTTGAACCACTCCAGTTTCTCGGGGTTGAACACCGCGTTGCTCGAGCTGATGCCGTCGAGCGAGAACGCGGTGACCAGGTCCTCGCGCGTGAACAACTCGCGGTCGTTGCCCGGCGACCACCCGAGGAGCGCAAGGAAGTTGAACATCGCCTCGGGCAGGAATCCCTGGCGCGCGTACTCCATCACCGATGTCGCGCCGTGACGCTTGCTCAGGCGCCGCTTGTCGGGACCGAGAATGAGCGGCACGTGCGCGAAGCGAGGCACCGGCGCGCCAAGCGCCTCGTACAGGAGCACCTGCTTCGGCGTGTTCGAGATGTGATCGTCGCCGCGCACGACGTCGGTGATCCCCATGTCGATGTCGTCCACGACCACCGAGAGGTGATACGTCGGGTAGCGGTCCGACCGCAGCACCACGAAGTCCTCGAGCACCGAGTTGTCGAACTCGATCCTCCCGTGCACCACGTCGTCATACGCGGTCGCGCCGTCGGGCATGCGGAAGCGGATTGCGCGCGGCGCGCCGGCGGCCTCACGGTCGGAGATTTCCTCGTTCGAGAGCACGGCGCACGCGCGGTCGTACGACCACGACTGCCCGGCCTGCTCGGCCGCCTCACGCTTCGCCTTGAGGTCGTCCGGGTTGCAGTAGCAGTAGTAGGCGCGGCCGGCGGCGATGAGTCTTGCCGCTGCCTCGCGGTATCGATCGAGCCGCTCGGACTGAAAATAGGGACCGTGCGGGCCGCCGACCTCGGGGCCCTCGTCCCAGTCGAGGCCCAGCCACTTCATCCCGTCGAGAATGCCGGCGACCATCTCCCACGACGAGCGCTCGACGTCCGTGTCCTCGATGCGCAGGACGAAGATGCCACCGTTGTGCCTGGCATACAGCCAGTTGAAGAGCGCGGTACGAGCGCCGCCAACGTGCAGATACCCTGTCGGTGATGGCGCGAAGCGGACTCGAGGGGAAGTCATGGCAGGGATCAGGACTCAGAATTCAGAAGTCAGGAGTCAGAACTTAGGAGTCGGGAGTCAGTGGCTCGGAGTCGGCGGAGACACGCGGATCGCCCCCGGAATCCTGAATCCTGTGTGTTTGGCGGTGAGGCAGGGATTCGAACCCTGGATACAGGTTTTAGCCCGTATAACGGTTTAGCAAACCGCCGCCTTCAGCCTCTCGGCCACCTCACCGTGCTGGTCGCTGGCCGGTCGCGGGCGAGAGCCCGGACCTGCAGTTTGGACAAGGCACAAGAATAGCACAACGCTCGCATAACCCGGTCGAGCCGGAACCAAAGAGGCTCGGCCGGGTTAGCGGAAGATGACGCGGTCACCGAAAGAAGTTCACCAGTCCCGTGACATGTACCCTGGTATTCAGGAAGCAAGCCCGGACCTGGTTCCGCGCTCGACGAACGCCTTCAGCCTGATCCTGGTCAGGTCGTCGAGCGCGGAGCGGTCGGCATCCTCGTGCTCGGGCGTCAGTGCCACCCCCGAGTACGAGACCGTGAGTAGCGTGCCTCCCTCGCGTCGTTCGAGGAGGAAGCGGAGCGAGCTCGGCGGGGTTGCCGCATCGAGGATCGATCCGGTCACCTCTATCTGCTCGTCCTGCCGGATCGCCGTGACGATGCCTCGCAGGGCGCCCTGCCGATGGCCCCACTCCTCGTAGAACCGCCCGCCCGGCTGTGGCTCGAGCACGAGATTGGAGGCGTGCGGCGAGCGCAAGTGCGGCGCGCCCCACCAGGCGGCAATGTTCACGGTCAGCGCGTCGAACACGCGCCAGGGTTCGGCATCGATGAAGACGTGCTGCTCGATGGCGACCGCGAGTCCCCGCGCGCCCTGCCTCGGGGGTCGAGGCACCGTGACGCGCGCATGCTGTGGCGCGAGCCCTACCGGCTCGAGCGGCGTCAGACCCGGAACCTGCAGGGGCCACCGCCCCTCGAGCGTCCGCAGAGGTTCCGGGTTGAGCTCGTTCCACCGCACCCGGCCCACCCTGTGCACGACGATCACCCCTGCCCGCGCGAGCACGTGGAGGTGCTTCATGACCGCGAAGCGGGTGGTGGAGAAGGCGCGGCAGAGGTCGCCGGTGGTGCGGGGGCCGTCCCGGAGCAGCTCGATCAACCGGCGCCGGGTCGGGTCTGCCAGCGCGCGCCACAGCGGGTCTGAACTCATTGCAGCTTGCGGAACGCGGGGCCGCCCGCTGTTCGACGCTCCCTTTTCGGCACTCAGCCTCGAGAATGGCGTGAGCAGGGGGCGAGGCCCCCCAGTGACACGTGACCAAATGGTCACATATATCCAATTCGGCTGCAAGCGGATCTCAGGACGGGGCCAACACCGATTGCATCGTGGCGGATGGCGTCCGCCTGTGTTACAACTGCCTCCATGATTAGTTCGCGGGTCCGCGCGTTTGCCGTGCTCGCCCTCGTCGCCCTCGTCCCGGTCGGCGCTTCGTCGCAGCGCGCCACGGTCCCAGGCGCCGCCTCGTCCACCGCCCTGCTCGATATCCTTCAGGCCGAGCTGAAGCGGAACGTCGAGGTGCTGCGGAAAGAGCCGGTGCCACCCTACTTTGTCGCCTACACCGTCAACGACACGCAGTCGTCGCAGCTCGCCGCGTCGTTCGGCGCGATAGTGGCCGACCTCGACAATCACTCGCGCACGTTCGGCGTGGACGTACGGACCGGCGACTACGCGCTCGACAACACGCGGGAGATTCGCGGCGAACCGGCGCCTCCCGCGGGTCTCGGCCGCTCCAGCCTCCCGCTGACGGATTCCGAGGCCGGCGTCGGCATGGCCGCCTGGCTGGCCACCGATCGTGCCTACCGGCAGTCGGTCGAACGGCTGGCGCGGGTGAAGACGAACCTCGCAGCCAAAGTGAAAGAAGAGGACCCCGCTCCCGACTTCTCTCGCGAAGATCCGCAGGTGTTCGTCGGCAAGCCCGCGTCGATCCAGGTAGACAAGGCCACGTGGCAGGCGCGACTCCGGCGGCTCTCCGCCCTCTTCGCCGAGGACCCCCTGATCCTGCGTGGCGAAGCCGCGCTCAGCGTCGAGGCCAAGACGCGCTACCTGGTGAGCACCGAGGGCAGCCGGTTGCTGACAGGCGACACGGCGTGCCGCCTGTCGATCCAGGCGCAGACCAAGGCCGAGGACGGGATGGAGCTGCCGGTCTTTGCGACCTATTACGCGACATCGCTCGCGGGCCTGCCGTCCGAGGCGCGGCTGCTCGAGGACGTCCGCGCGATGGTGGCCACGCTCGGTAAGTTGCGCGCGGCGCCCGTGGTCGATCCGTTCTCCGGCCCGGCGATCCTCTCGGGGCGGGCCGCCGGCGTCTTCTTCCACGAGATCTTCGGCCACCGCATCGAAGGCTCGCGGCAGAAGACGGCTGACGATGCGCAAACGTTTGCGAAGAAGGTGGGCCAACCCATCCTCCCGTCGTTCCTGAGTGTCGTCGCCGATCCAACGCTCCCGAAGCTCGGCGACACCGAGCTGGCGGGCTATTACCAGTACGACGACGAGGGCATACGCGGCAGCCGCGTCAACGTGGTGAAGGAGGGCGTGCTGAGCGAGTTCCTGCTGAGCCGTTCGCCCCTCGCGCGTTTCCCGAAGTCGAATGGCCACGGCCGCGGCCAGCCGGGGCTGCGCCCGGTCTCGCGCCAGTCGAACCTCATCGTCGGATCGTCGGCCGGCGTGCCATTCGCGCAACTGGTGGAGCGGCTGAAGGAGGAGGCCCGCAAGGCGGGAAAACCGTTCGGCCTGCTGTTCGACCAGGTTGAAGGCGGATTCACCTTCACCGGGCGTTACGTGCCGAACGCCTTCAACGTGACGCCGATCATCGTCTACCGGGTGTACGCCGACGGGCGGCCAATGGAGCTGGTGCGCGGCGTGGATCTGATTGGAACGCCGCTCGCCGCGTTCAACAAGATCGTCGCGACCGACAATCGGACGCAGACCTTCAACGGGATTTGCGGCGCTGAGAGCGGCCCCGTCCCCGTCTCAGCGTCGTCGCCGGCGCTGCTGGTGTCCGAGGTGGAGGTGCAGAAGAAGGCGAAGTCGCAGGAGACGCTCCCGATCCTGTCCGCGCCCGCGCCCGCGAAGCAGGTGCCGGGCTCGACCGGCGCGCCGGTGCTTCGCGCGCTGAAGGAAGAACTGGCTCGCTCGATCTCCGGGTTGAAGATGAAGGACGAGCCGGAACCGTACTACCTGTCCTACTCCGTCGAGGACGCGACCGAGAGCAGCTACCGGGCCACGCTCGGCGCGCTGGTCGAGCGCCGGTCGGCGCGGGTCCGCGTACTCCGCGCGGACGTGCGCGTGGGCGACTACGCGTTCGACAGCTCGCGGTTCCTGGCTGGCGGCTTCGGCGGAGCGATGGGGTCGGTGGGGCTTCTGCCAACCGACGACAATGAACTGTCGATACGGCGGCAGACCTGGCTGACGACCGACTCGGCCTACAAGAACGCCGTCCAGGTATTCTCGCGCAAGAAGGCGGCGTTCCAGAACCGCAACAATACGGACCAGGTCCCGGACTTCTCGAAGGAAACGCCGGTGGAGCACATCGAGCCTGTGAAGCCCGCGGCGTCGGCGCCGGCGGAATGGGAGGAGACGGTCAAGGAGATCTCCCGGGTGCTCGGCGTCCCGGAGGTCGTCTTGTCGGACGTGGCGCTCGGGCTCGCGGACGGCACTCGCTACTTCGTGAACAGCGAAGGGTTCCGCACGGTATCGCCGGTGCGGTCGGTGGCGTTCCGTGCCGGCGTCACGGTTCTCGCCGATGACGGCATGGCGATCCGCGACGGCGTGAACCTCGTCGAACGGCCCGAGGGTCTCCCTGCGCGCGCGGAGTTGCTTGCGCGCACGAAGCAGATGCTCGAGGACGTCATCGCGACGCGGAACGCGAAGGTCGGCGACGACTACAGCGGCCCCGTCCTGGTCGAGAACGAGGCCGCCGCCACGCTCGTGTCGCAGTCGTTCGTGCCGCTGTTCCTCGCCCGGCGCGCGCCCGACACGGACGATGGGCGCGGCGGAGGCATGGCGCAGGCCGCGGCCACACCGTTTCTGACGCGCATCGGCAACCGCGTGCTGCCCGAGTCGTTCAGCGTGAAGGACACGCCGTCGATGACGCGGTTCGGCACGAAGTCGGTGGGCGGCGCCTACGCGGTGGATGACGAGGGCGTGAAGGCGCAGGACGTGACGCTCGTGCAGGACGGCCGGCTGCTCACGCTACTGACCTCGCGCACGCCGCAGAAGAACCTGCTGCAGTCCAACGGCCACGCGCGCGGCGGCGGCCCGCAGGCGGGCGTGTTCCAGATCGACTGCGCGAGCGCGGTGCCGGCGGCGGAGCTGAAGGCGAAGTACCTGGCGTTGCTGAAGACGCAGGGGCGGTCGTTCGGGTACATCCTGAGGAGGCTTGGCGCGTCGGGTGGGCGAGGCGGCATGCAGGTGACCTCGGCGGTGAAGGTGACGCCGGACGGCAAGGAGGAACCGGTGCGTGGCCTGCTGCTCGGCAACGTCACCCACACGACTTTCCGCGACATCGTCGCGGCCTCTCGGGAGCGGACGCTGATAACCTACGGCTCCTCGGGCGGATTCGCCGCAGCGACCGTGACGATGGTCTCGGTGATGACCCCGAACCTGATTTTCGAAGAGCTCGACATCCAGAAGAACAAGGAGCCGCTGCAGAAGAAGCCGCTGGTGCCGTCACCGCTCATCACCCGGCCGAGCCTCTTTGGTTCCGGCTCGACCGGGTTGTAGCAGACCGTGGCGAGCGTCTACACTGCCTGCCAGGCGGGCGCCTGGTGTCTGTCTCAGGGTTCCTCGGCGCAGGTGACGCGGTTGCGGCCGGTCTTCTTGCTCGAGTAGAGCGCCACGTCGGCGCGCTGCACGAGCGAGGAGGCGGGCGCCTCCGCGGTCACGAGCATGCTGGCCGCGCCGACGCTCAACGTCACCCAGGGCATTGATTCGGCGCGCACGTGCGACAGGCGGCGCGCTTCCACCGCCTGGCGGATTCGCTCTCCCATAACACACGCGTCGGGCGGCTTCGCGCCCGGCAGGATCACGGCAAACTCCTCTCCGCCGTATCTGGCAGGCAACTCGCCCGCCCGGCGGAACGTCTCGCGGAAAACCGCGGCGACTGCCTGGAGGCACCGGTCACCCGCGGGATGGCCGTAGTAGTCGTTGTACGCCTTGAAGCGGTCGAGGTCGCACATCAGCAACCCCAGAGGGCTCATGCTGCGGACCGCGCGGCGCGCCTCGGTCTCGAGCACAGCGTCGAAGTGGCGCCGGTTCGACAGGCCCGTCAGCGGATCGGTGATTGACAGGCTCTCGAGGAGATCGTGGGCGCGCTTC
>JADGOB010000199.1 GCA_017883185.1 Acidobacteriota bacterium | reverse complement strand
AAACCCACGAGGCTGGGCACGGTGCGTCCGACCGGCCGAGGCCGACGTGTGGTGCGGACCCGGTGACGCTGGTCGCACGCTGGCCAGCCCTTGCAGGCGGCGGGTCGTCGGCCCGCGCGGAGTAGTGCGTCCTCGTTGGCCCGCTTCGGCACCTCGGCGGTCTGCACCACCATTACGAACGTCGCGCCGCCTGACTCTGGCCTGGCGCTTCGATCCAAGTTGTCGTGCTGAATGTCGTCCGCGCCGAGGTCTGTCGGTTGGCCGCTCGATGCCTCTTCGGCCTACCAACTCGTGGCGGCGGAAGAGTCCGAAAGCGACTCGTCGCGGCAGAACCGACACGCCAATTGCGGCGTTCGCGAGGCGGGCGGGGTTTTCGGTAGCGACACCTACCCGACGGGCGTCGTCGTCACCCGTGCGCAGATGAACGAGTTGTCGTTGCACCCGCATGACTTCGGCGTCGCCGCTCGCCAAGAATGGACCACTTGTGCTCTCGAGAAATGGACCACCTGACGGTCGGATTTGGCGCGCGCCAAATCCGAGAGACTCACAGTACGGGGGTGTCTTCAAGAAGGGCCAGGGGCCGATGAAGCCGAACGGCACCATTCCCCCGTAGCTGCAAGACTTGGAGGGCGGAGGGCGCGTCAAGGGCGGCGCAGCCGCCGCGCGAAGCGAGGGCACCCTTGAGGCGCACGAGCACTCCAAGACAGTCGTGGCAGGGGGAAATGAGCTGGGTCATGTCTCGCGAGCACACGCGGGTCATTTCTCGTGAGCGGTGAAGTCCACGGTGGGTGGAACTACGAACTCCGCCCTCGCCGAACTTGACTATACAAATTCGATCAAACGCCTGAGACCTGGGGAAAATGAATATTCAGCCTATAGCAAATGTAGAGAACCAGGATCGCGCCCAGTGTGGAAACAATGAGGCCGGCGGGATGATATCGTTCGTTTCTCGGGCGCGAAAACATGTGGGTAACGGCGCCGCCAAGGATCGATCCGATGATGCCGAGCACGATCGTCCAGAAGATCGTCATGTGTGCGTGCATCACGGATTTCGCGATAACCCCCGAGATTAGCCCAATAAGAACATACCAGATTAAGTGAAACATACTTTTCCCTCCATCGTTTGCCTTCAGAACGTCGCCGAGTATAGCCCAGGGTTTGGCAATTAACCAGACTTTCCTACGGCAATTGTCAACGCTCGTTTAAAGTGTCCCCATTCTTCGCTCGATTTTTTTTCTTGAGATCTGCAAGGAAAGCAATCAGTTCGCCCTGCTTGGACTCATACTCAAGCAAACGCATTGCCAGTTCTCGGTAGAATGGGATCCAAGAAAAGCTCATCGTTCCCTCCCAATTCACTCATACATCACAGCCAAAATCCGACCGTTCGGCAATATCGCAACCCATTGCCGAGTAAAATGATACTCAAAAGACATATCCACCCTCTCCAAGAGCAATTACCTTCAGAGCTCCTGACATAGGGTCTGAGAAACCTGTCCGCTTTTTGGCGGCACTCACGGTTCCGCGACCGCGAATTGCATTCGGAGGGTCGTACCGGGAAACGGCGTGGCGGTCTCGTTGAGGGTCCGGCAGACCGGCCGCATGTAGCACTCCGAGCACCGAGGCTCCTGCGGACGGCACCAGGTGCGCCCGACTTCCCACGTGGGAGGATCCATCAGGCCCGGAAACGCCGGATGCAGCGCCCTGCCGGTGTAGACGGCCTCTTCCGGACGGGCCGTTTCGGTCGTCAGTCCGAGCCGCCAGAACACCCGGCGGACATGCACATCGGCGGACACGTCAATGGAGTAGTAGTCCGCCAGGGGAATCTTGAATTCCCGAGCCAAGATGTTGGCGGCCATCGTGGCGATCTTCGGCCCGACGCCGCGGAACCGCAGGAATCGGAGGACGACCTCTGCGCTCGACGGTGTGTCGCTCCAAATTCGAGCGGCGTGGCCACCGTAGGCAGTCTGGATGAGCCCGATGGCGTCGTCGAAGTTCCGGCTCATCTCGGCGGGAAACCGATGGAGCGGCTCAGGGACGGTCAGGAGGGTCTTGATGTCGTCGAGCGAGAGCCTGAGCAGGCGTTCGAAGGAGAATCCGCCGAGCGCCTCGGACACCCGATACGGAATGAGCCAGGCGCGCTCCGCCTTGATCTGGCGGTCCATGACGCAGGCCAAGACGAACGCATGAGGATAATGTGCCAGGTCGCTGAGCAGAGCGTCCGCGGCGGAAACACCCGTGAACACCGTCGGTTTGGGCTCGGCTCTGAAGAGCTGCTCGCCCCGCTGGACCAAAATCGCCGCGATGTCGGAGTTCATGTCAGCCGCGCCATGGAGCCGTACGGCAACTCTCGGCGCAGTATAGCACCGCGCCTCAGCGACGGGCCGTGGGGCAACCGGGGGGCAATCAGCGGTGCGATGGAGCGCGTTGGGGCGCGAAGCGAGTGCGAGAAAACGCAGGAAAGCGTGGTAGGGCGAGATGGCGTGGTTCCACGGGTTCTGGCGCCGGAAAAACCCAAGAGAAACCCAAACGGCAATTTCCGACCCTCCGGGTGTGGGTAATTGCGACGGGGCTGTTGAGCCGGAATCGAGCAAAACGCTAGGAATTTCGGGGGAAAGAAGGTGGCTCCTCAGGTAGGACTCGAACCTACAACCCTCCGGTTAACAGCCGGATGCTCTACCATTGAGCTACTGAGGAACGCTGGCAGGTGCGCGCGGGCAGCATGTGCCCGAATCAATTGATTGTAGCGGAGCGTCCCGTCCCGCGCAAGCATTCCGGCGCGCCGCGCCGCGTCCAGCGCCGGCAAGCTGACCGGCTTGGTCATATGGCGCACGTCGGGACGCGCCAGCGTTCACGGCCGAACATGATGCCAGAAACGCGTGAGGTCGAAACAACCGTCAGCGCTTGCGCGCCGCGCGAGAAGAGCCGGACCGCCACTGCACGACCGTGCCGATCACGCCGAGCGCGATCCAGGCAAAGAACGTCCACTGCCGGCCGACCGCGGGAATACCCAGGTGCCCGACCCAGACGTCTTCGAGGCCGGGACGCCGCGCGGCCCCGCGCGACAGGAACGCCACCAGGCCCGCAACCGCAAGCTGCGCGCCAATGAAGGCCGTCGAGATGATGATGATCTGACGCTGGAGCCCGGTCGCGAGCACCGCGCCGGCCACCGCGAACGCCAGCACCACGAGGGTGCCAGGATCGCTCCCCTGCCACTGGATCCACGCGGCGTGCGCCAGCATCGCGCCAAACCACGCCCCCACCAGGCCGACACCCACAAAGTAGCCCGCGTAGAGAATCAGGGCGCCAATCAACCCGCCCACACCGACCGCCACCAGCATGGCGATCGTATCGCTTGGCGCCACCAGGGTGCTGGCAAAGAATGCCCCGAGCACGAAACCGTAGGTGGTGAGGACCGCGCGGAACAGGCGGTAGCCGGCACAGCAGGACAGCAGTCCCAGGGCGACGAGCAGCACGCCGGCAGGAAGTTGGTATGCAGTGGGCAGCATCGTTTACCTACACCTCCCGCCTTCCCTCCATCGCCTTGTGCATCGTCACCTCGTCGGCGTACTCGAGATCGCTGCCGACCGGGACGCCCATGGCGATGCGGGTGACGCGGACGCCGAGCGGCTTGAGCAGGCGCGCCAGGTAGATCGCCGTCGCCTCGCCCTCGACGTTCGGATTGGTCGCGAGGATCACTTCCTCGACGGTGCCGCCCTCGACACGCGAGAGCAGCCCCTTGATCTTCAACTCGTCGGGGCCGATGCCCTGGAGCGGAGAGATCGCGCCCATGAGGACGTGGTAGCCCCCCTTGAAGTCGCGGGTCCTCTCGATGACGCCGACGTTCTGCGCCTCCTCGACCACGCAGATCACGCGGCGATCTCGCCCCTCGTCGCTGCAGTAGGCGCAGGGATCGACGTCGGTGATGCTGTTGCAGACCGAGCAGTAGGTGACGCGGTCCTTGACGTCACGGACCGCGTCGCACAGGCGCTCGGCGTCCTCGCGAGGCGTGCGCAGGATGTGAAACGCGAGGCGCTGCGCGCTCTTCCGGCCGACGCCGGGCAGGCGCTGAAACTCCTCGATCAGGCGAGTGAGGGGTTTGGGTTCGCTCAAGGTTAGAACATCCCGGGTATCTTCATGCCGCCCATCATGCCGCCCATCTGCTGCGACATCGCCTCGTCGACCTTGCGCTGCGCGTCGTTGATGGCCGCCACGATCAGGTCCTGCAGCATCTGGACATCGTCTTTCGAGACGACCTCTGGATCGAGCGCGAGGGAGAGCACCTGCTTGTTGCCGCTCATCACCACCGTCACCATGCCGCCGCCGGCGGTGGCCTCGACGCGCAGTTCGGCCATCTGCTTCTGCAGGCGTTCCTGCATCTGCTGCGCCTGCTTCATCATCTGCTCGATGTTCATAGTCGATCCACTACAGTCTCTCCACATCCTTGATCTCGAGCGGTATCAGCTCGAGCAGCGTCTTCATCCCGGGATCGGCGGCGGCTTCGCCCTTCAGGTCCTCCCTGGGACCGGCAGACGCCGCGCCCTTCACATCCGCGCGCTCACGCGTCAGCGCCTGCTGCGCCGCGGCCGGATCCACCATCGCGCCGACGACCACCATGCGGCGCCCGCTAACGCGGGCGGCCAGCGGCTCGAGCCACGTACGGTTCTGCTCGAGATTGCCCTTCAGCAGCTTGTGAGCCGGCGCGAAAGAGAACACGATTCGGTCGCCGTCCACCTCGATCGTGTGCGCCTGCGCCACGGTCATGCGGTAGAAGCTGACATTCGCGCGCCGCACTTCCGCGAGAAAAGCGTCCTTCAACCCGCCCAGCAAGTCGGGCGACGGATCGGCGGGCCGGGCCGGCGCGCCGCCGGGTCGTGTCGTCGCCGACGCGGGCTCGATCTCGACCGGTTCATCGAACGGCTCGTCGGCGTCCGCCTCGAACACCGGATCTGGCGGAGGTGCCGGCTGCGGGCGCGAGACCGCCGGACGAAGCGGCTTCGCCGGCTCGGAGGCCGGAGCAGGCGTGGGCGCGGGCGCGGGGCGAACCGGGGCTCGCGACGGCGGAGCCGCGGCCGGCCGCGCGGGGAAACTCCGGCGAACGACGGACGACGACGGTCCGCCCGGACTGGCAGATCCTCCCGGGGAAACGGACGAACCGGATCGCCTAGCGGGCGGCAGCCCGCCGCCCTGCTGCAGCTGCTCAATGAGTTCGGCGAGCGGCGCAAGCTTCCTCAGGTGAATCCACTTGAGGAGCGCCATCTCGAGGTGGTACCTCGGTTCGGCCGCGGCGCGCAGATCGATTTCTGCGCGGGCAATCAGGTCGAACGAGCGCAGGAGGTCCTCGCGCGAGAACTGCTTGGCCAGCGTGCGGATCCGCTCCCGCTCGCCGGCCGGCGCCACCTCGGGATCGTCCAGGCGCTTCGGGTCCACGGAGATGAGCATCAGGTCGCGCACGAGGCGCGATAATTCCCGGCACAGGAGGCGGAGGTCGTAGCCGCTGTCGATTGCGCGCCCCGCCAACTCGAATGCCGCCGGAGCCTGCTCGTCCGCCACCGCGGTGAGAATGTCCAGCAGCAGGTCGCGGCCGACCAAGCCCAGCACCGAGGACACGTCCTGCGCGGACACGGTCGAACCGGCGAACGCCAGCACCTGGTCGAACGCAGTGAGGCCGTCGCGCATGCTGCCGTCGGCCGCCCGCGCCACCAGCATCAGCGCCTCTTCGCTCACGTCGAACTGCTCGGCCAGCGCGATCTTCTTCAACTGCGCGGTGATCGCCCGCTCGGAAATCGTCCGGAACTCGTGCACCTGCGACCTGGAGAGAATCGTCTCCGGGATCTTCTGCAACTCCGTCGTCGCCATCATGAAGACAACGTACGACGGCGGCTCCTCGATCGACTTCAGGAGCGCGTTGAACGAGTGGCCGGAGAGCTGGTGGACCTCGTCGATGATGAAGATCTTGTAGCGGTCGCGGACCGGTGGAATCGACAGGCCCGAGATGATGACATCGCGGACCTTCTCCACCTGCGTGTGGGTGGCGGCGTCGATCTCGAGGACGTCCATGTCGCGCCCGGCGGCAATCTCCAGGCACGAGTCGCACGTGCCGCACGGGTTGGCGGTCGTCCCGCTCTGGCAGTTGAGCGCGCGCGCGAAGATGCGGGCGGTGGTGGTCTTGCCGACGCCGCGCGGCCCGGCGAACACAAACGCCTGCGCGATGCGACCGCTGCCAATCGCGTTGATCAACGTTCGCGTGACGCCGCCCTGGCCGACGACATCATCGAAGCGCTGGGGGCGCCACTTGCGGGCGAGCACCTGGTAGGACATGGACAGGATTCAGAGATCGACGGTTCACAACACGGGCCTATACGATTCGAGCGGCGACGGACCCCACCGCGACCCGGATGGCCCTGCGGCACATGACAGACACTGTTGAGCGCTGCTGCCTTCCGGCCCTGACGCGGTTCACAGGCTGGCATTGCACAGGATCCGGGCCGCGGTGCGACCCGCCCCCGCTCGGCTGGCGGTGAGACAGCGGGGCTGAAGCCCCGCCCTACAGCAGATGCGATCTCATCGCACAGAACCGCTAGTGTACTTCGCCGCACTCCCGTCCGTCCAGCGTCACCGGCTGGCGGCTCGCGACTTGCGGCTCGCGGCCCCGAACACCTGGCCTCCCCGTCCCCCGCCTTCCCCTTCGACTCGCTCCGCTCGCTCAGGGCAGGCCGCCTCTCCGCCTTCCCTCCTTCCCTCCTTCCCTCCTTCGCCCTTCGGGCTTCGGCGAGGCAAGCTGCCCTTCGGGCTTCGGCGAGGCAAGCTGCCCTTCGGGCTTCGGCGAGGCAAGCTGCCCTTCGGGCTTCGGCGAGGCAAGCTGCCCTTCGGGCTTCGG
>JADGOB010000017.1 GCA_017883185.1 Acidobacteriota bacterium | reverse complement strand
TCGCCTGGAGCGGCGCGTCGATCGGCTCGATGCCGCGATCGACGAGGCCGGCGCGCTCTATGCGTTCGACCGGCTCCACCTCGTCCGGATCGCGGTCAAGCAGGTCCGCTATGTCCTCGAGCTCGTGCACGAGTTCGGCCGCGTCCGCACGCTGCGTCTCGTGAACCGGCTGAAGCAGTCACAGGATCTCCTGGGCCGCCTGCACGACCTGGAAGTCGCGGCCGGGTACATACGCCGCCAGGGCGGGGCCCACGAGGATGCGCGCGCCAGCGAGAACGAGCGCGTGCAGCGCCTGGTCGAACGCGAAACCAGGGAACTGCACGCGGCGTACCTCGGGCGGGTGGACAAGCTCATCGACGTCATCGCCAGTTGCCGTGGTGAGATCGACCTGAAACTGGCTGTCGGCCCGATGCCGAGGCGACGGGCCGAGAGGAGTGGTCATGGCCGATAGTTATGCTCTCTACGTGATTCGACATGCCATCGCCGCCGACCGGGGCGACGAGTACCCAGACGACGCGATCCGTCCGCTGACGCCGCACGGCACGTCGCGCTTTCGGAAAGTGGCGCGGGGCCTGGCCGCCCTGGAGGCCGAGATCGACGTCATCCTGACCAGCCCGATGGTTCGCGCCCGACAGACCGCGGAGATCCTCTCGCAACAGCTGCGAGGGCACCCGCCAGTGGTCGAGACGGCTGCGCTCGAGCCGGGAGCCAGGTACCAGGACCTGTTCGCCGAACTCGGGCGGCATGCGCGCGTAACGGGGATCGCGCTGGTGGGCCACCAGCCCGGTATCGGCGAGATCGCGGCGCGCCTTGTTGGCCACCGGGGGAGCTTCGAATTCAGGAAGGGCGCGGTGTGCCGGATCGACATCGATCAACTCCCCCCGCCCGGCCCTGGGCGCCTGCGGTGGTTCGCCCCGCCGAAGATGCTGGCCAGCCTGAGCCGCTAAGGCTCTGCCCACGATCAACCCGACACGAACCTGCTGTAGAAGGGGTCGGCGGCCGGCTGGTGAGGCTCAGGGCTCGAGGCTGACCTTACACCAGCAGCAGTGCCAGGAGGGAGATGCCAACGACCACCCAGGCCGTTGGCACGAGGCCGGCCATCGGGACGAGCACGAGGCCGGCCAGGAGCGATCCGACTGCGCCCCCCGCCAGGTCCGCGCCATACAGGCGACCAATCGCCGGACCGTCCTCCAGCCCCGGCATCACGCAGGCGCAGCCGAACAGCGCCGCGACCAGCGTTCCGACAACGAACATCAGCAGCGCCGTCCCGACGAAGCCCGGATCCGCGCCGCCACGGATGAGCCCGGCCGTCGCCGCCCCGACGATACCCATCGTCACGAACAACCCCGCGGTCAACGTGCGCGTCGCGCGCGGTCCCCGACAGGTGCCGGTCCTCCAGCTTCGTCTCTTCTGCGCGAACTCTTCGACGTCGGGGAAGAGAAACCGTGGGTGTCGGCCGAAGGCCGCTAATAACCCGGCCGAGCCTCTGTGGTTCCGGCTCGACCGGGTTATGGTCCAGGCGCCAGCCGCCAGGCCTGCCATGAAGGCCATGATCAGGACGCCGAGTCGCTCGAACAGTGCGCCGCTCCTGGCCTGGTAGTCGAGCAGGAGCACGGTTTCGAGAAGCGCTCCCACAAGACCCGCCACCCCGGCAATCGCCGTCGCGCGCATCGGGTTCGACCGCCTCGCGAGTGAGAAGAGAAGGGCGGCGAACGCCATGCCCCACGGCGCCGCGCG
Source organism: Acidobacteriota bacterium (assembly GCA_017883185.1). Classification (GTDB taxonomy): domain Bacteria; phylum Acidobacteriota; class Vicinamibacteria; order Vicinamibacterales; family Fen-181; genus FEN-299. The sequence continues at coordinate 42,898 of JADGOB010000017.1, read as the reverse complement.
CCGCCAGGCATCAGCTGTCCCGAGGAGTCCGGGATCGAATCTCACCAGGGACGGAAAGAACTTCGCCAGCCAGTTCAGCGCCGCGAACTGATAGCACGCGGGCCTCGCATCGGAATTGGCATCGGCCTTCACGCGCTCGAGCCGCTCCCGCAACTCGAGGCGACGGTCGTTCTCATACAGGTAGCGCAGGTACGCGGGCGTGACGAGCTTGGTGAGAAGACCGCGGTCCTCGAGCCTGCGTGCCAATACGTCTGCCCCGGCCGGAAGGGGAGTGGACGACGCGAGGGCGATCCCACTCGTGCCGTGCAGCACGTCGACGAACGGAAACGCGGAACGCGCGGCGAAGACGAGGCTTGCCGTGCGGAGCGCCAGCAGGGGTGTGAGGACGTTCTCGGGGAGCTCGATCCTGAAGCCCACGACGCCTCCCGGCGCGAGGTGTCTCCGGCATTCGCCGAAGAACTCGGCGGTGTAGAAGCGGTTGGACTGCCCGGACGTCGGCGCCGGCATGGCGACCACGATCAGGTCGTACTGCCCGCTCCGCCTCAGGAAGTCGCGAGGGTCGTCGAACACGGCGGTCGAGCGGAGGCCCATCTGGCGTTCGCCGACGCGCACGTAGGTGCGATCGAGTTCTACGACGTCCAGCCGTTCAGGCCCGTGGCGACGGAGCTCGACATCGATGCGCTCGAGCGTGCCTCCGAGCAACAGCATCCGCTTTGGCGCGGGGTGCTGGAGCGCCGTCACATGAGCGAGTTCTTCGTGCAGCGCCGTCTCGCTCTCCTGCACCAGCACATCGTCGAGAAACAGTGCCGTCTGCGAACCGGTGGCCGTTGCGGGCACCCGCGCGTAGGGTGAGTCGCGAGTCTCGACGACGGTTGGATGGGACCACGCGGTCATCAGGAGATCGAGGCGAGGCGCCAGGGACACAGAAGCCGTAATGACCGCCAGCAGCGTCGCTGCCGCGAGCAGCCACTGCCGAACGCGGGGCAACGTCCGACGGTGAACGGCGATGAGAACCAGAGGCGCGAGACCTCCCGTGACCAGCGCGACGGTGAATGTCTGCACGCCGGAGGCGAACGCGGCCGTGGCGACCAGCGCACCGCACACCGCGCCCGCGCTCTCGATGCCGTATGAGGCGGCCAGCGGGCGGCCGGATGCCGCCGACAGCTGCGCGGCCCACCGGAAGGCAAGCCCCAGGATGAAGGACGGCGGCAGGACCGAGACGGCCAGGACGACGGCTTGCCGATCGAACGGCAGGTAGGCCCCGGGCACGCCACCGAGCAGCCACCGGCTGGCGCGAATCAGCGCCACTTCGGCGGGTAGTGCAAACGCGGTGACCGCGAGGAGCCACGCGAGGCGTCCCCGCGTGGCCACGAGCAGGCGGGGAAGGCAAGCCGCGCCCGCTGCGCCTCCAGCCATCCACGCGGCCAGCGCGATGCCGTACAAGAGTTCGACGCCGTAGAACGCGACGTTCAACTCGCGCAGCAGGACGACCTGGCAGAGGATCGCAAGCAGGCCGACCAGGAACAGCAGCATGGCAGCGATCAGATCACCTGAAGTCCCCTTCCTTGAACACGTCGGCCTGGAACGTCGAGAGCTTCGCGGCGGAACGCCAGCAGCCCTGCGACATGCCGCCCTTGAGGCACAGGTTGTCGAGCATCTCGTCGCGTGTCCAGCCCTCTTCGGTCGCGACCTGCGGGAGGAAGACCGCGGACCGCCGGTCCTTCTGCAACAGCACCCCGTCGCGGCCGACGACGATCGCGTTCGGACCGGCGACCTCCTTGAACGGCGTCAGGACGGAGATCTCGACCTCGAGGTCTTTCAGTTCGTTCGCCCGTACCTTGTCGAATCTCGTGTCTTCGAACGCAGCGGCCAGCGCCATGCTGCCGACGAGCACGCGGAGCGGCCGGCCGGGTACCATCTGGCCAACACACCCGCGCAGCGCACCGCGCTTTCGAAGCGTGACGAAGACGCCCTGTGGGCGATCCATCCCGGCCGAGAAGCCGCGCGCCAGCGGGACCGAGCCGGTCTCCAGGTAGCGTCGGATCGTCTCGCGGGCGAGCGAGAGCATCTGCTTCTTGTCGGCGGCGGTTGGAGGAAGCTCTTGCGCCGCCGGCGAACGAGGCAGGAGCACTGTCGCGTCGGCGCCTGGCTCGCCGGCAGAGAATGCGACCGCGCCGTAGCCCACGACGCGGTCCGGATCGCCGACCGGCAGGTCGCCCGAGTTGGCGTAGCTCACCACCCGGCCTCTCGTCGCACCGAGCGCCCTGGCTGCGGTCATGGCGGCAAGGACCGCAGCCTCGCCGCACGCGCACGTGGCCAGGTTCGGGACGCCGCGCTCGCGGGCCGACACGGCCGCGCGGACACGGTCGGGATCGAGGGTGGCGATGGCTTCGAGCGTCCGGCGGTCGGCGATCACCGCGTCGCGCCACGAGGGCCAGTGGGACAGGTCGGAACTGGCGACAATCAGCGCCTGGCGCCCGGCCAGCAGTTTCGCCAGTGTTCGTCCGAACCGCGTGACGACGCCCGCATCTTCGGACGAGACGACGGCCGCGACGATCGCGGCGTTCGGGAAGAGACGCTGGGCAAACGGGATCTGGACCTCGATGGAGTGCTCCTTCGCGTGCACGTTCGCGTCGGCCACGCAGTCCGGGTCCTCCTTGATCAGCGCAGCGGAGAGCGCCTGATCCACGTGCGCCACGCCGAGCGGGGTGCGGAGGCCGCTGCCCGGGTACACCGCGATTCGCTCGAAGCCGGCCGTGGTGTGGTTGGTTCCCAGGATAACGATCGTGTCGTACTGCTGTCCCGATGCCTGGCGCCAGGCGTCCGCGGCGATCTGCGCCGAGTAGACGTACCCGGCGTGCGGCGCCACGAGCGCGACGGGGCGCTCGCGGCCGCCCGGCATCGCGTCCAGGAGGACCGAGTCGAGCGTGGCGTTCAGGGTCCTTGCGTCGGCCGGGTAGAACTGGCCGGCCACGGCCGGTTCGCGAACGGCCTGGCCGGCCGGGCCGGCGGCCTCGACGTCACCACGGCAGCCCATCGCCAGCGCGAGGCCGACAAGGCCGATCATCAACGTCGTCTGCTTGGTCATGACTGAATCCTCGCGCCGTGACAACCCGTGGCGCGTCCGGGCGACCAGCCGGTCGCCCCTACGACCACACGCCGGCAATCGGTCGCTTGCAGAAGGCGCAGGCGCCGCCCTTCATGTGCATCTCGGTCACGAAGAAACTCTCGCGGCGCACAATCACCTTTCGGCACCCCGGACAGTAGGTGTGGTTGCCGGCGTGTCCCGGGACGTTGCCGATGTAGGCGTACCGGATGCCTGCCGCCATCGCGATGTCTCGCGCCCGCTCGAGCGTGGAAACGGGTGTCGGCGGGAGGTTCAGCAACTGATAGTCGGGATGAAAGCGCGTGAAGTGAATGGGCACGTCCGGCCCGAGTTCGCCCGCCACCCATGAGGCCAACCCCTGCAGCGACTTTTCGGAGTCGTTCAAGGTGGGGACGACAAGGTTGACGATCTCGAGGTGCCGCCCGCTCCTGGCCACCTGCTTGATGCTGCGAAGCACCGGCTGGAGTTCGGCGCCGCACACGGTCCGGTAGAACTCCTCGCTGAAGCCCTTGAGGTCGATCTTCACCGCCGACAGCGACCGGCAGATGTCCGCCATCGGCGCTTCGTTGGCGAAACCGCAGCTCACCATCACCGAGCGCACCCCTCGCGTTCGCGCTTCCTCCGCCACGTCGAGCAGGTACTCGGTGAACACCGTGGGCTCGTTGTAGGTGAAGGCGATCACCGGTGTTCGCCGCGATTCCGCGGCCCGCGCCATCTCGGCCGCCGACGTGAACGGCGCCTCGAGATCTCCCGGGGTGGACTGCGAGAGTTCCCAGTTCTGACAGAACTTGCATCGAAGGGGGCAGCCGGACGTCCCGAACGAGAGCGCGGCGCTGCCGGGCAGGAAATGGTAGAACGGCTTCTTCTCGATCGGGTCCACATGGGTCGAGGCTGGCCGACCGTAGACGAGGCTGCGCAGCACGCCCTTCACGTTCATCCGCGCGCGGCACTGGCCCGACTTGCCCGCCGGGATGTCGCAGTGCTGGGCGCACAGCAGGCATCGCACGCTCGCCGGGTCGTGGGGACGTGCCCTGGCCGGATCGGGCTGGCCCTTGTGGCAGGCGGTGCAGTTGGAGCCGGCAAGCGCGGTCGTGGTCCAGTAGCGGGCCCTGGGCGCGGTCCGCAGGAAATCATCGCCGTCCCCGGCCATCCAGTCGAGGAGCCCGCGACGGGAGCGGGGCGCGCCGATCGCGAGGGCCGAAGCGGGAGCCAGGGCCGCGCCGGCGGCGGCCGACGCCGATCGCGCGGTCGTGGCAAGAAACTCGCGCCGGGAGATCATGGCCCATCCTACACCGGGATGCCTACTCGAGGGCAGACTGCAGTGCGGCGCTGATGTCGGCGAGCTTGTACGGTTTCTGCACGAACCCGGCAAGCCCGTTGTCGGCGAAGCGTTCTCGCAGCTCCTGCGAGTGGTAGCCGCTGCACAGGATGACCGGGAGGTCGCTGGCGATCTTCCGTAGCTCGCGCAGGGTATCCGCGCCGTCCATGCGCGGCATCGTCAGGTCGAGCAGCACGCAGGCGATCGCCCCCGGGTTGTCCTGGATCACGCGGATCGCCTCGAGACCGTTGGAGGCGCCGACCGACCGATGCCCGCAGCGCTGCACCATCCGCTCGGCCAGCGTCCTCACGCTCTCCTCATCGTCAACAACCAGCACCATCGCGGTGGCTTCGGCTGTCGAGGCGGATTGGGCGACAGGCATGTCGGTATGCGACGCCGCTGCCGCCAGCGTCGGCAGGAACACCCGGAACGTCGTGCCCCTTCCTGGCTGGCTGTCGATCTGGATCGCGCCCTGGTGCCCGCGCACGATACCGAGCACCGCTGGGAGCCCGAGTCCGCGGCCGGTGAACTTGGTGCTGAAGAACGGATCGAAGACGCGGACCAGCGTCGCGGCGTTCATCCCGATGCCACTGTCCGCCACCTCGAGCAAGACGTACCGGCCGGGGCGCATCTCCTCCCCGAGGTAGTCGACCAACGGGTGCCCGCTATCGCAACCGACGGCAGAAGTCGTGATGTGATCTGCTGGAAACTGAGAGGGTTGCGACACGAGGCCTCCTGGGGCGGCGGACCGACGGCTCATGTTAGCATGAGGCCTGCGCCGACCGATGGCCCCCGGGAGGAAGCCGTGGCAGTCACAATCGACGTGGGATATGTCGGGGATCTTCACTGCGAAGCGGTGCATGCGCCGTCGGGACAGCGACTCCTGACCGACGCGCCCTTGGACAACGGCGGCAAGGGGGAGGCGTTCTCGCCCACCGACTTGGCAGCGACGGCGCTCGGCACCTGCCTCCTCACCATCATGGGGATCGTCGCCAGTCGGCACGGCCTCGACTTGACGGGGACCCGAGTGCGCGTGATCAAGGAGATGACCGCCGTCCCGGTCCGCCGGATCGGGGCGCTGACCGTGACTATCACCGTCCCTCCCGGCCGCGTGGTGTCGCCCTCGGATCGCGTGCTCCTCGAGCGCGCGGCCGACACCTGCCCGGTTCGCCAGAGCCTGCACCCGGACGTGAAGGTCGCGATGGTGTTCGAGTACGGCGGGAACTGACGATGAAGAGTCGGGGCTGACGATGAGGAGTCGGGGGACGAGGGGAACAGGTATGGCTACCACGGGCAGTGCCATTCAACGCTTCGTGTTTGATAAAACGATGGCCATCGTCGGGGTGTCGAGCCGTGGCAAGGGATTCGGCAACGCAGCCTACAAGGAACTGAAGAGCCGGGGATTCCGGGTCCTGCCGATTCACCCGACGGCCAGAGCGATCCAGGGTGACCCGTGCTGGCCGAGCCTGGCCGCGCTGCCCGAACGGGTCGAACGCGTCCTGGTCGTCGTGAAGCCGGCCCAGGCCGAGGCCGTGGTGCGAGACGCGATTGCGGCCGGAGCCCGTCAGATCTGGCTGCAGCAAGGCGCGGAATCTCCCGAAGCCCTCCAGCTCTGCAAGGACCAGGGCCTGGACGTGGTCCACGGGCAGTGCATCCTGATGTTCACCGAGCCGGTGGGATCGTTCCACACGTTCCACCGCTGGGTATGGAAGGTCCTGGGGAAGATCCCGCAGTAGGGACGGTGTTTCGTGCTATCGTAAAACCGCCGCCCGACAAGACAGGAGTGGGTATGAGACTGGGTATTCCCGAGCTGATTCTGATTCTCGCGATCATCCTGCTGCTCTTCGGAACCAGCCGGCTGGCCGGCCTGGGCAAGGGGCTCGGGCAGGCGATCCGCGGGTTCAAGAGCGAAGTGGACACGAAAGACGACAAGCAGGACAAGCAGTAGACGCCAGCCTTGCATCTCGCCACCCACGTCCGCCGTTGCATTCCGAAGAGTGACAACGCACAATCTCCGGGATGTTTCGCATCGGCGTTGACCTCGGCGGCACCAAGATCGAAGCCATCGCGCTGGCCGACGACGGGGTGATTCCGGTCCGGCTGCGCGTGGCCACCCCGCGACACGACTACGAAGGCACCCTTTCCGCAATCGCCAGACTCGTTCACGAGATCGAAGCGAGCATCGGGCAGCAGGCGACGGTCGGCATCGGCATGCCGGGCGCGCTGTCTCCCGCCACCGGCCTGGTCAAGAACGCCAACTCCACCTGGTTGAACGGGAAGCCGTTGGATCACGATCTGTCGGCCCTGCTGGCCCGGCCCCTTCGGTTCTCCAACGACGCCAACTGTTTTGCGCTGTCGGAAGCCAGCGACGGCGCGGCGGCGGGGGCCGCGTGTGTCTTCGGAGTGATCATCGGGACGGGAACGGGCGGTGGGGTGGTCGTCAACGGGCGGCTGCTGACGGGCCCGAACGCCATTGCGGGCGAGTGGGGCCACAACCCGCTGCCGCGTCCGCAGGCGGAGGAGTTGCCGGGCCCCGCGTGCTACTGCGGGCATCACGGGTGCATCGAGACGTTTCTCTCGGGTCCCGGTATCGCGAGAGACCACCAGCGAGCAACGGGCCTCACGCTGGAGCCTACCGAGATCGCGAGACGGGCCGAGGCCGGCGATGCGGCAGCGGCTGCCACGTTCGAGCGCTACGAGGATCGGATGGCGCGCGCGCTCGCGACGATCATCAACGTCATCGACCCGGACGTCATCGTGCTCGGCGGCGGCATGTCGAACGTCGGACGGCTCTACGAGAACGTACCCGCCCGCTGGTCGCGCTACGTCTTCTCGGACCGCGTGGACACGCGCCTGGTGCCTCCGCGTCACGGCGATTCGAGCGGCGTCCGCGGCGCCGCGTGGCTGTGGCCGGCGTAACCTGGCGTCCGCTTGTCGTCGCCGCGCTCATCGTCGGAGCAGGCACCCTGGATCCGTGCCTCCGAATCCTGAATCCTCTGCTGGCCGAAGGTCAGGCGGCCTCGCTCGACATCGAGGAGGATGGCGCGGTCGGACAGGGCGTCTAGTACGCGCTGGGCCTCCGCCTCCGGCAGCTTCCAGCGCCCGGCCGCGTCGGCCACGGTGAACGGCTTGATGGGCAACTGCGCGACGAGCCCGGCCTCCCGCTCGCTGAAGAGCATCTTCAGGATCGCGAACAGGACGTCCGACGGGGGGGCGCCCAGGGGAAAGCGGTTGATCCGTTCGGCGAGGTCCTGGTAAGCGGACCGGACGGTGTGGTGGGACATGGGGACTCACTTGAGCGCTTCCTCCCCCCCGAATTCTCGCGTCGGCCGCAGCTCTTCCAGGATCTGCTTGTCTTCCGCGCTGTCGGCGCCACGGACCATTCGGCTCAGCAATGCGCCGACGCCGGGCCCGAGCATGTAGCCCTGACCGCACATCCCTTCCGCGTGTACGTAGCCCTCGACCGTCTTCGACCACCCGAGCACCGGCGCGCCGTCTGGCGTCATCGGGTACAGGCCGCGCCAGGTGCGGCGCACCTTGATGTTCGCCAGTTTCGGCATCAGGCCGACCATGCGATTGGCGATCATCGGGAGGTAAACCGACGTTTCACGCCGGTCGGTGCCGACGATGGGCGGGTCGGGCGTGATGCAAAAGACGATGCCCCCAGGTTTGTGCTGGTAGAAGTAGTAGTTGCGAGCGCCCTCGGTCGGGCGGATATCCACGAGCATGGTGTCGAAGAACCGGGCCACCGGCTCGGTAATGCCAGCCTCGTGGCTGTCGGGCACGACCGGGGTGTCGAGGCCAACCGACTGCGCGAGCGGTCGGGCCCAGGCGCCGGCTGCGTTGATCACCGTCTCGGTGGCGTAGCCGCCCTTGTCCGTGCGCACGCCGACGACGCCGTTCTTTCGGCGGATGATGCCCGTCACCCGCTCGCCGAACCGGAACTGCACGCCAAGCTCCACGGCCCGGCGGTAGAACGCCGCTGCCGACATCATCGGCGACGCGGATCCGTCTTCCGGGGAGTACGTGCCGCCACGCAGCCCCTCCCGGTTGATGTCGGGCACGAGCGCGATGATCTCGTCGCGGTCCAGCCACCGGATATTGAGGCCATAGCTCTGCTGGATCTTCAGCAGTTCCTCGAGCGAGCGTTCCTCCTGCTCGCGGTAGGCGACGAACACGTAGCCGCCCTGGAACCACTCGATGGCGTCGCCGTGGGACTTCTCCCACGTCGAGAAGATGCGCAGCGATTCGAGGCAGAGACGGATCTTGGCCGGCGCGGAATGCGTGGCGCGAATGCCGCCGATCGCCGCCTTGTTGCTCCCCTGGCCGGGGCCGGCAAACTGGTCGATGACCAGCGTCGAGACACCCGCCTCGGCCAGAAACAGCGCGGTCGGCAGCCCGACGCTGCCCGCGCCGATCACAATGGCATCGAAGGCCTGGGCGCTCATCACATGCCTCCTTCGTGAGCGTCGGTGGCGTGCCGCCGCGGCACATCCTGGACCAGAGCCTCACCTGCCACCACGCCGGCGAAGGCGCCCAGCGGCACCTCCATGAACAGCGGCCGGCGAGTCAGGTCCGCGACCTGGTCGGCCGGGATTCCCTCCTCCCGGAAGATCCGCTTGATCAGGTTCGGGCAGGTCTTGCCGCCGCACGCGCCCATGCCGCAGCGGGTCACCGCCTTCAGGTGGTTCATGTCGCGGATGCCCGAGCGAATCAGCGCGCGGAGCTCTTTCGCCGTGACCCGCTCGCACCGGCACACAATTTCGTCGTCGCCAATCGACTGCTCGAAGCGCTCGGCGCTCTCGGCCTGCCACGGCTCCTGCACGCGAATGCCCGAGATGCGCGGCGCGATGTCGGCCGGCGCCGTCACGCGCACGAGGAGCGTGCGGTCGGCCTCGCGCGGGGCGCGGACGCGCGTCACCTCCACGTTGCCGAGCACGACGCCCTCGCAATCGAGCACGGTCACCGTATCACCCTTCTTGATCCGCTTGGCCGAGAACTCGTACGGGATCACCACGGTCGGCTGCGCCGCGTCTTTCCGGAAGTCGAGGAGCGTGATGGCGAGGCCGGGGCAGATGGCCACGCACTTCTCGCACCCGTCGCACTCGTGGCCTACGAACTCGGGCAGCCCGAGCACATCGTCACCCTCGATCCGGATCGAGTGGTTCGGGCAGATCGAGGTGCACGGGTTGCAGGGAATCTCCTGCGCGCAGTGGAACACCGGGAACACGCCCGTCTGCGTCTCCGGCAGGTCTTCCGTAATCGTCATGCCCGGGCGGGACTTGAGGATCTCGGCCGTGTGGTGCCACTCGGGCGGGACCTCGCCGACATCGCGCCCCAGGCGCTTGGCGATCTCGAGGCCCCGGATCCGCCCGGTGAACATGGCGGCAGACGCCTCGGCGATCTCCTCCGAGTCGCCGGCCGCAACCGCGGGCAGGCCGAACTCGCTCGCCTTGTGCAGAAACTCGTCCACCGGGTCGAGGCCGACCGCAATCAACACGGTGTCGCACTCGAACCGCTTCTCCGTGCCGGGGATCGGCCGCCACTTCTTGTCGATCTGCGCGATCGTGACTGCCTCGACTTCGTCCTTCCCCTCGGCCCGCAGGATGGTGTGCGACGTGTAGACCGGCACGCCCATGCGCACCAGCTTGTCCTTGTGCACCTTGTACCCGCCGCACTCGGGCAGGGCCTCGCAGAGGCCGACAACGCCAATGCCTGCCTGGAGCGCGTGGTAGCCGGCGATCAGGCCGACATTGCCGCCGCCGATGACGAACAGCCGCTCGGTCGGCCGGACGAGATCGCGGTTCACCAGCGTCTGGAACGCGCCCGCCCCGTAGACACCCGGCAGCGTGTTGCCCGGGAACACGAGCGACTTCTCGCGCGCGCCGGCGGTGACCAGCAGGATATCGGGCCGGACGATGACGTACTGCTGGTTGTCGCGGAGGACGCCCACCTGCCGGTCGGAGAAAACCGCGAGGACCGTGGAGTTGAGCCAGATGCGGATGTTCTCGAACTGCCGCGCTTCCTGCTCGAGCCTGGTCGCGATGTCGATGCCGCGCGTGCCGGCGTGACAGGCCTCGATCGACCCGAAGAACTTGTGTGTCTGGAGCACCAGCTTGCCGCCGAGGCGGTGTTTGTCGTCCACGATGAGCGCCCGAACTCCAGCCTTGCCAAGCTCGATGGCCGCCGTGAGTCCGGCGGGTCCACCGCCGATAATGAGGCACTCGACATCGACCGTCTCGATGGGATGTGTCGTCGGCTGGCCCTGGACGTCGGGCAGGACCGGGAGCCCATCGAGCGGCTGCACGTTCATGCCCGGGCGCACGACGACCATGCAGGACTTCACGGGCAGGCCGTCGGCGACGACCGAGCACTGCGCACACTGGCCGTTGGCGCAGAAGATACCCTGGGGTGCGCCGTCCTTCGGATGGTGCCCGAAGGTCCTCACGCCGTTGGCGAAGAGGGCCGATGCGATCGTCTCTCCCTGCCGCGCGAGGAACGGCTGGCCCTGCCAGCAGAAGGCCACGCCGGCCTGCTCCGGGGCGGGGAGGATGGGATGTTCATGAATGCGATGATCGGGCACAGAGATGACTCCTAACGGCGTACGATAAGAACTGGGAGGAAAAAACGTACGAATGCGCGGCGCGCCTGGCGGACGGTCAGAGGGGCTTGCCCCGAAAGGGCCGGAACGCGGCTCGTCTCGACAATCACCGCAGGGAAAGGATAGCACATGCTCACGACTGCGTATGTGGTCGAACCGGTGGACTACGCACGGGCACGACGGCACGTGATGCGCGCCGATCCCATCCTCGGCGCGATCGTCAAACGACACGGGGCCTGCGGCCTTGCCGAGCGGTCCACCGAGCCCCGACTGCGTGCGCTGGCGCGCGCGCTCGTGTCCCAGCAACTGTCGGTCAAGGCTGCCGCCACGATCTTCTCGCGGTTCCTGGCGCTGTTCCCCGACAACGGCTTTCCCGCCCCCGGGGACCTTCTCGCCGTGCCGCTCGAGCAGCTGCGCGAGGTGGGGCTGAGCCGACAGAAGGCGTCCTACCTGCGCGATCTCTGTGCGAGGACGGCCGCGGGCACGTTGCCGCTCGACCGTCTCGACGACATGTCCGACGAGCAGGTGATGGAGACGCTGACCGCGGTGAAGGGGATCGGGCGCTGGACCGCGGAGATGATCCTGATCTTCCAGTTGGGGCGCCCCGACATCCTGCCGCTCGATGACGTTGGCCTGCTGCGGTCGATTCAGCGGACCTACGGCCTGCGACGTCGGCCATCGGCCGCGCAGGTGCTGCGGATGGGAGAGCCATGGCGCCCGTACCGGTCCATCGCGTCGTGGTATCTCTGGGCCGCATTGGACCAATAGGAACCCAGCGAGGCTCCGCCAGGAACCGCCTCCCGACTACCAGGGCCGGCACTACGGCGACGTGGAGAAGATGCGCGCGGCACGGGCGATCGGGTCGCTTGTGATCGTCGCGGAGAAGGACTGAGACGCCTCTGGCCTGCGGATGGGCCAGATCACACCCGGCAGCCACCGGATCGCGGTGCGACCACTCGAACGAGTCCCCGGATTAGTGCCGACCGCTGCCGCTGTTCTTGGTTCAGGGCCGCCGCTGCGCTTGCCAGCCCGGGCTCGGGGGGACATCATATAGAAGAGCGGCGGAGGCACACCTTCGCCCCATCCGTAACGGAGTTCCCATGCCCGACAGAGTGGTCGTCATTACCGGTGCGAGCGGCGGAATCGGCGCGGCGTTGGCCGAGACCCTGGCGCGACGCGGGGACTCGCTCGCGCTGATCGCCCGGCGTGAGCACGCCCTGCGCGAGGTGGCCGCGCGGTGCGGCGACCGCACCCACGCCATCGTCGCGGACGTCACACTCCGGGACGAAGTGCGCCGCGCCGTCGACGATACGCTCGATCGCTTCGGCCGAATCGACGTCTGGGTGAACAATGTCGGCCAGGGGATCTCCCGTGCGCCCTCGCAGCTGACCGACGACGACATCGACGACATGATGCGGCTCAACGTCAAGTCGGCGCTCTACGGGATGCAGGAGGTGCTGCCGCACTTCCTGTCCCGTCGCACCGGCCACGTCATCAACGTGTCGTCGATGCTCGGTCGCGTGCCGTACGTAGCCGACCGATCGGCCTACTCCGGCGCGAAGCACTTCCTGAACGCGCTCACCGCCACCTTCCGCGCCGAGGTGCAGCAGACCTGTCCCGACATCCAGTTCTCTCTGGTGTCCCCGGGCGTCGTCCGGACCGAGTTCGGGCTGAACGCGCGTCATGGCGGGCCCGACTCGCGCCCGATGCCTGACTCGCAGAGCGCGGAGGAAGTGGCCGCGGTGGTGGCGGACCTCGTCGAGTCGCGGCGGCCAGACGTCTACACACGCAAGGGCGCCCACGAGCGCGTGGTGGGTTACTACGCCTCGCTGGCCGGCGACCCGTAGGCCGCACGTCGCATCGAATCCACACCTTGTGAGGATTGCCGAATAGGCTGGGCGTGCTCACGGATCCAGGCGACAGGCCAAACAGGCCAACGATCTGGCGATGGCCCCTCAACGCAGTGTGGGCCGGTCCGAGGGTCGTGTCGTGTCGGCCGGCTCCGCCCTCGAACGCCCACTCGTGCACCACGACGCACGTCGCCCCCGACGAGGCGAGCGCCGACGACGCGATGTTCGGCCGGTCCAGCGGCACGCTGAGAATGTCGCGCCGCCTGCGGTAGCTGGCCGGGAGTTCGCCGCTATAGCCGTTCACAATCGGGTGTCCATGGCGCGCCGAGAAGTAGGCCGCCCGTACGTCGTCGAACGTCGCGCCGAACGGAAATTCGGCGACGACTGTGGCTTGCGGCAGCCGGGCTACGTAGTCGTAGAGGCGTTCCAGTTGCGCATGACCGTCGTATCGGCGAATGTTGATGTCGAACCGCAAAGGCGGCCCGTTCCGGCCTTCATGAACAGGCCGGGCTACCGCTTCGGGATCTCCTCCGCCGTGGCCGGCGCCGCGATGAACGCGAGCGGCTCTCCCTTGGTCGTCGGCGGCGTGCCCACCACGTAGAGGATCTCTCCTGCAAACGGCGCGCGGATCTCCTCGATCGCCCGGCCCTGGAAATCGGTGATGCGTCCAATCAGCGCGCCTTCCGCCACCATGTGCCCGCGCTCGACGAGCGGGTAGAAGATGCCGGTGTGCTGGCTGTTGATCACCAGGTTCCGCCCGAGGAGCACGGCGTGCTGGAGAGGGTCGGGGCCCGTGGCCCGCATCTTCAGGTGCTTCAGCACGCCGGCCACGCCTCGCTCGATCCGCTGGATCGATTCCTCATCGCTCTGGCCCATCGCGCCCGATTCGATCGTCATCGCCGGCTTGCCGCGAGTGATCGCGGTGTTCTCGAGATACAACGACGCGGCCGGGTCGGTGGGCCGCCCCTTGTCGAGGATGATGTGGTCCATCCCGAAGGCGAACGCGAGCTGGCGCACCTGCTCGACGAGCGCGGGCGCGGCGTTGATCGTCCAGTAGAGGTACGGCCGCAGCGACTCGTTCGCGTCGCCGCAGTGCAGGTCGATCAGGTACTGCGTGCGAACGATGAATTCGCGCGTGATCAGGTCGGCGATGCGTTCGGAGATCGTGCCGTCCGCCTTGCCCGGGAACACGCGGTTCAGGTTCTGGTGGTCGCCCGGGGTGTAGTAGATGGCGCGTCCAAGGAAGGCCGGCATGTTGGCCACGTGGACCATCAGGATGGTCCCCGACAGCTCCTTCGGGTCGATCGACGCGCGCAGGCGCTGCAGCGCGAGGATGGGCGGATACTCCGCGCCGTGCGTGCCGGCGACAAACGTGATCACGGGGCCTGGCTTCGCGCCGTGCACGATCGAGAACGGGATGATTGTGCCGCTGTCGCTGCCGCGCGCCGGGACCTGTAGTTCACCGTACACGGTGGTGCCCGGTTGTGCGGTGACGCCACCAACCGTGAACGCCGGCTGCGCGTTCGCCCGAACCGACACGAGTCCCATCAGAATCGCAAACAGCGTACCCATCGGTCTCGTTCGCATATGTCCTCCATGTGGCCCACAGTGTAGCGGAAGATCGGACACAGCGGATAGCGAAGCGCTCCGCGTTCCCCGTTCCCTGCTCCCTGCCCCATGATCCCTGATCCCCGACCCCCGATCCCTGATCCCTCCCGTATAATCTCCCCATGAACTACCGCCTGCTCGGCCGCACGGGGGTCCGTGTCTCGCCGCTGTGTCTTGGCACCTTGAACTTCGGCGGGCCGACAGCCGACGAGGACGCGGCGCGCATGGTTGACGTGGCCCTTGCGGCAGGCGTCAACTTCATCGACACGTCCAACAGCTACCACGGCGGCCGATCGGAGGAAGCGGTCGGGAAGGTACTGGCCGGCCGGCGGGATCGTGTCGTGCTGGCGACCAAGGTGCACTTCCCGATGGGCAACGGGCCGAACGACGGGGGGAACTCGCGGCTGCACATCCTGAAGGCGTGCGACGAGTCACTTCGTCGGTTGCACACCGACTACATCGACCTTTACCAGGTGCATCGCCCGAGCCCCGAGATCCCGATCGAGGAGACGCTCGCCGCGCTGACAGACCTGGTGAGGGCAGGGAAGGTGCGCTACATCGGATGTTCCACGCACCCGGCGTGGATGGTGATGGAGGCGCTGGCCGCGAGCGAGCGGCACCTCTTCGCGCGCTACGTGAGCGAACAGCCGCCGTACAATCTGCTCGACCGGCGGATTGAGAACGAGCTCCTGCCGCTCGCTGCGCGTTACAACCTGGCGATTCTGCCCTGGGGGCCGATCGCGCAGGGACTCCTGGCCGGTCGATACCAGGCGGGGGAGGCATTGCCGCCCGATTCGCGCGCAGCGCGCCAGCCGGACAGCATCTACTCGCGCCGGGTCACGCCGCGGGGCATCGAAGTGGGACGCACGTTCGCCGCGCTCGCGCGCGACCACGGCCTGACCCCCGGGCAGCTGGCGCTGCTCTGGTGCAAGGATCAGCCTGGCATCACCTCACCGGTCATCGGGCCGCGCACGATGGCGCAACTGCAGGACCTCCTCCCCGTGCTGGACCTGGTGCTCACCGAGGAACAGCGCGCCGCGTGCGACACAATCAACCCGCCCGGCACCGCCCTAGTCGATTTCCACAACACGGCGCCGTGGATGAAGACCAGTATTGCGTCGTGAGGTGTCTGCCCGCCACGATTTCAACCACAAAGTGTTCTCCGTGGTTGTTCCTTCGTTCAGATGTCGCTGAGCCGTCCGTAGGTCGTGAGGACGATGAGGCCGACGGCCATGAGGAGCAGGCCGCCGCCGACCAGCACGGTGGGGGCGGAGTAGATGTTGGCGAGATAGCCTGCCGTCAGGCTGCCGAGGGGCATGCCGCTGCGGAACGCCACCATGTAGATGCTCATCACGCGGCCCCGCATCTGGTTGGGGACAACCAGCTGCACCAGCGAGTTCGCCAGCGAGAACACCACGATCTGGCCGATTCCCGCCAGGAACAGCAAGGCGTAGCTGAGAGCCGGCACGCGTGAGAGCGCGAAGGCCGCGATCACCGCGCCCAGACCAACCTGGACCTTCAGCGCCACGGAACCCATCCGCGGGAACCGCCCCATCCACGCGACGATCAGCGCGCCAAACACGGCGCCGGCGCCCTGGAACGCCATCATCTGGCTGTATTCCGTGACGCCGAGGTGAAACACCTTCTGCACGAACACCGGCAGCATCGTGATGAGCGGCATGCCGAGGAACGTCGTCACGAACGCGACGAGGATCAGGCCGAGAAGCGGACCCTCGTGCCGCACGTACGAGAGGCCGCCGCGGAGCTGCTGCAGCATCGGCTGCGGCGGCAGGGGCGTGCGCGGCGGAACGGTGAGCACTATCAGCGACACGATCACGGCCACGAACGACAGGCCGTTGATCGCGAAGCAGAAGACGGTCCCGAGCGTCGCGAGCGCCACACCGGCCAGCAGCGGCCCGATGATGCGCGCCAGGTTGAACTGAATCGAGTTGAGCGCGATCGCGTTGGGCAAGTCCTTCTTTTCGACGAGCGAGGGGACGAGCGACTGGTAGGCCGGCCCGCCGAACGCCTGGGCGCAGCCGTTGAGGAACGAGAGCGCGAGGACGTACCAGACCGTCATCGAGATCGCGTGGCCGGCCGTCCCGTCCGGGGGGCGCACCACCTGGAGATAGACGAGCAGCGCGAGCGTGAACGCCGACATCATCTGGACGTACTGCGACGTCAGCAGAATCCTGCGCCGATCGCGCCGGTCGGCCACCACGCCCCCGATGAGCGTGAAGAGCATGACCGGCAACTGCCCGAGAAACGCATCCAGCCCCAGGTAGAACGCCGAGTTGGTGAGCGTCAGCACCAGCCAGTTCTGGGCGACGTTCTGCATCCACGTGCCGATGCTCGAGGTGCAGGCGCCCATCCAGAGCTTGCGAAACTCGGGGTAGGTGAAAGCCGCGGCCAGGCGCCGGAGCGCCACCCGGGAGGCAGTCGTCGGCGTGAGGGGGAGTGCCTCGGTCGGGCTGGCACCAGGGACAACGGGCGAAGATCCGGCGGCGCCGGTCGAATCGGGCATGGAGCGGAACAAACTCATGGTAGCACGCAGTTGCCTCTTGATTCCCGGCGCGACTTTCGCTATATTTTCGTGAGCGAAAGAAAAGCGAAATACTACAGGGCCTGGCAGTTATGGCAAAAAGCGCACTCGCCCGCACCGACCTCGAAGCGCTCCTGCGGGCGCGAAAACTCGACCGTACGCTCCACCAGCCGGGCGACACGGCCGCGCCGGAACGAACTCCGCGGCCTTCGGACACGGTGCTGCCCACCGGCCTCACCCTCCTCGACCAACGCCTGGACGGCGGCCTGCCGCGCGGTCAGATGTCGGAGGTCGTCGGGCCGCGTTCGTCCGGCCGGGCCACCCTGATGTGCGCGGCGCTGGCGGCGGCCACCGGCCGCGGGGAATTGACGGCGCTCGTCGATCCGCTCGATACCTTCGATCCTGAATCCGCCGCGGCCACCGGTGTGGACCTCGAACGCCTGCTCTGGCTCCGCGGCGAGGGGACGACGATGGGGGCGTGGCCGCAGCGAGAGGCGGGGAAGGGGTTGGAACGGCTGCTGGAGCGCGCCCTGAAGGCGCTCAACCTCGTGCTGCAGGCCGGAGGGTTCGACCTGATCGTCCTGGATGTCGCCGAGGTGCCGCCCGAGGCCATCCGGCGGCTGCCGTTTACCACGTGGTTTCGTCTTCAGCGGGTCATCGAAGGCAGCCGAACGGTGTGCCTGTTGCTTGGCCCCGCGCCGATGGCGCGCAGCGCCGAAGGAGTGAGCATCCACCTGGCGCCGGCGCATGGCGAGCGCGGACGATGGACCCCCCGGCTGTTCCTCGGCCTCGACATCCACGCGCGCATCGTCCGTGCACGCGATCCGGAAGAAGGGCAATGCCGGCTGTCGGCGAGGGCGTAGCGAATGCCGTGGTTGTCGAAGCGTAGTCATTGAGCAGCGTGACACTGCATGTTTGCGTGCCTGTTCCAGCCGTCGTCGCAGGGCAGTCTTTTCGAGGTCGTCGCTCGCGCGGCTGCAGTCCTGCCCTGCCACGGCGACGGCGCCGCGCACGACAGCGGTGTTGCAGCCGATCCGATCGAGGCGCTCGCGCGCGAGTTCTCGCCGCGCGTGCAGGGGCATCAGCCCGGCCTGGTGTCGCTCGACATTGCCGGCCTCGGCCGACTGCTCGGCACGCCGGCGGATATTGGCGGCGAGTTGCGACGCGCGGCCGCGGATCGCGGGCTGCGTCTCCACATTGCGCTGGCGCCCACGCGAACGGCGGCCATGCTGCTGGCCCTCGCCCGTGCGGGCGTGACCGTGGTCCCGCCCGGAGGCGAACGCGAGGCGCTGGCGTTGCTTCCGCTGAGCGTGCTTCGACAGCTTCCGCCCAGGCGGCCGGACGCCCGGCGCTCGAAGAGCAGTGAGCGCCAGCAGGCGGACACAGGGTCGGCTGTCGTCGATCTGCTCCGGCGCTGGGGGCTCAGGACGCTGGGCGACCTGGCCGGACTGCCTGTCCGCCCGTTGTCGGAGCGGCTGGGACAGGACGGTGTGATGTGGCAGCGGTTGGCGCGCGGGGAGGACCTGCAGCCGCTCATTGCCACCGAGCCCGACGTGCCGATCGAGGAAACGCTGGATCTCGAGTGGCCGGTCGAAGGACTCGAGCCGCTCTCGTTCGTGCTCGCGCGGATGTGCGAGCCGCTCAGCGATCGGCTGGCCGTGCTGGACCTGGCGGCCGTGGTGCTCCACCTCTCGTTCCGCCTCATGTCGCGCGAGACGGAGACGCGGGAGTTGCAGCTGCCGGCGCCAATGCGGGATCCCAAGGTGCTGCGGACGTTGATCCTGCTGCACCTCGAATCGCACCCGCTGCCTGGCGGTGTCGATCGCGTGGCGCTCCGGGTAGACACGGCCCCCGCGCGCGTCACGCAGTTCTCGCTGTTGTCGCGCGCCCGGCCGTTTCCGGAGCAGATGGCCACGCTGCTCGCGCGCCTTTCCGCGCTGCTCGGCGACAGCCGTGTCGGCGCGCCCGCGCTGGTCGATTCGCATCGCCCCGGCGTGTGTGCGATGGCCAGATTCCCGGGAGGCAGCGAGACGGGCCCTGCATCTGCGGACGATCCCACGGCATCCACACGCGAGCCCCGTGTCGCGATTCGCCGGTTCCGCGTCCCGGTGCCGGCTCGGGTGATGGTGAAAGAGGGGAGGCCGGTGCGCGTGACGACGGAGCGGCGCGGCCTGGACGGGGGAGTGGTGGCGTCGGCCGTCGGCCCGTGGCGCACCTCCGGCGAGTGGTGGCGAGTCGAAGGAGCCTGCCCTGAGCGAGCCCCGAAGGGGCGAGTCGAAGGGCGAGTCGAAGGGTGGAACCGCGACGAGTGGGACGTGGCGCTGGCCGACGGCGGCGTCTATCGCGTCCATCGCGATCGGTCGCGCGACCGCTGGTTCATCGACGGCATCGTGGATTGAGCCATGTCGTACGTCGAACTCCACCTCTCCTCGGCTTTCAGTTTTCTCGAGGCGGCTTCGCTGCCCGAGGCGCTCGTGGACCGCGCGGCGGAACTCGGCTACCCGGCGGTGGCACTGATCGACCGCAACGGCGTGCACGGCGCGCCCCGTTTTCACAAGGCCGCGACGGCGGCCGGCCTCCGCGCGATCATCGGGTCGGAACTGACGATGCAGAGTGGTCAGTTGCCAGTTGCCAGTTGTCAGTCGTCCACGCGGCGTGATGCACTGACCACTGACCACTGTCCACTGGCCACTACGTTTCGCCTCCCCGTCCTCGTCGAATCCCGCGAGGGGTACCAGAATCTCTGCCGGCTGCTGACCCGCATGAATCTCCGCTCGCCCAAGGGCGAGGGGGCGCTGGCGCTCGACGAACTCGATGGCCACACCGCGGGGATGGTGGCGCTGGTCGGGCGCGAGGCGTTGCGTGGTGGGCGGCACGGCGTGGGCGGCCTGGTGGATCGCCTCGTCGGCCTCTTCGGCCGCCCAAACGTCTACCTCGAATTGCAGCGGCACCTCATCAGGGACGAGGAAGCCGACAACCAGGCGCTGATCGCTCTCGCCTCCGCGTTCCACGTGCCCGTGGTGGCCACCAACGGCGTCCGCTTTGCGGCGCCCGAGGACCGTCCGCTCTACGACGTGCTCACCTGCATCCGCCACAAGACGAACCTCGGGGCGGCGGGGCGCAAGCTGGCGTTCAACGCCGAGCGATACCTCAAGTCGCGCGAGCAGATGGCGGATCTCTTTCGCGATATTCCGGACGCCGTCGCCAGCACGGCGGCGCTCGCCGATCGCCTCCACTACACGATGGCGGACCTCGGCTATCGCTTCCCCGACTACCCGGTGCCTGCCGGGGAAACGATGGCGTCGTTCCTGAGGAAGATGACGGAGGTGGGCGCCCGCGAGCGGTATCGCCCGTACCACGATCGCGCCAGGGCGCAGATCGCGCGCGAGCTGGATCTGATCGAAAAACTGAATCTTCCCGGCTATTTCCTGATCGTCTGGGACATCGTCAACTTCTGCCGCCAGCAGGGGATCCTGGCGCAGGGCCGGGGATCGGCGGCCAATAGTGCCGTGTGCTACAGCCTCGGCATCACGGCGGTGGACCCGGTGGGAATGGACCTGCTGTTCGAGCGTTTTCTCTCGGAGGAGCGCGGCGAATGGCCTGATATCGATCTCGATCTTCCCAGCGGCGATCGGCGCGAGCGCGTCATCCAGCATGTATACGAGAAGTACGGCGAGTACGGGGCGGCGATGACCGCCAATGTGATCACGTATCGCGGCCGCAGCGCGGCGCGCGATGTGGGGAAGGCGCTCGGGATCGAGCCGGATCAGGTGGACCGCCTGGCGAAGGTGATACACCACTTCGAGTTCCACCCTTCGGCCGGCTCAGGGCGTGATGAGCCTGTCGAACCGCGGGACGAGCGCGAGACGCTGGCGAAGTACCTGGACGAGGCCGGTCTCGACTCGGCGGAGCCGCGCATGCGCCTGTTCGCCGAGTTGTGGCAGCAGGTCCAGGATCTGCCGCGGCATCTCGGCCAGCACTCGGGCGGCATGGTCATCTGCCAGGGTCGTCTCGACAGCGTCGTCCCGCTCGAGAACGCGAGCATGCCGGGACGCGTCGTGGTCCAGTGGGACAAGGACGACTGCGCCGACATGGGCATCGTGAAGATCGACCTGCTCGGCCTCGGCATGATGGCGGCGCTGCAGGACTCGTTCGAGATGATCAACCGGCAACGGCCGCGCACCGCGACGCCGCTCGGCTTGTGGAACCTGCCGCAGGACGATCCCGGTGTCTACAGGATGCTGCAGGCGGCCGACACGATCGGCGTGTTCCAGGTGGAGTCGCGGGCGCAGATGGCCACGCTGCCGCGCCTCAAGCCGGAACACTTCTACGACCTGGTGGTCGAGGTCGCGCTGATCCGGCCTGGGCCGATCGTCGGGCAGATGGTGCACCCGTACCTGGATCGCCGCGCCGGTCGCGAGAGGGTGACCTATCCGCACCCGTCGCTGGAGCCGATCCTCGCGCGGACGCTTGGCGTGCCGCTCTTCCAGGAGCAACTGCTGCGGGTCGCGATGGTCGCGGCGGGATTCAGCGGCGGCCAGGCCGATGAGTTGCGGCGGGCGTTCGGGTTCAAGCGGTCCGAGCGGCGGATGAAGCAGATCGAAGTGCAGTTGCGCGAAGGGATGACGCGGAAGGGAATCACCGGCAAGGCCGCGGACGACATCGTGCTGTCGATCGCGTCGTTTGCGCTCTACGGCTTTCCCGAGTCGCACTCGGCGAGCTTCGCGCTCCTGGTCTATGCGAGCGTGTACCTGAAGGTGCACTACCCCTCGGCGTTCTACGCGACGCTGCTCAACAACCAGCCAATGGGGTTCTACCACCCGGCGACCCTGGTCAAGGACGCGCAGCGCCACGGCGTGCGCTTCGCGCCGGTAGACGTGCAGCGCTCGGACTGGCCCTGCACGGTCGAGGAGGATGGCACGGTGCGCCTCGGGCTTCGCTACGTCGCCGGCCTGCGCGCGCAGGTGGGGATGGCGATTGGGCGACCCTGCCCTCTCGGCAGGCCTGTGGACCGCCCCGGGGTGCCGTTCCTCTGCCCGAAATGCCGGTGCGACGACGCGTCGATGCTCGAGGTGGTCACCGATGCCCGCGGTGCCTCAGGGTTCTGCAACAACTGCGCGCACGACTGGCCGCTGAACGGCAGGGGCGATCGGGATGTGGATGAACGGTGTCGGGGCGACCGGCCGGTCGCCCCATCCAGGTTCCGTTCGGTTGAAGATCTCATCGCCCGGACCGGGATCAACCGCGAGGAACTCTCGGTCCTGGCCGAAATCGGCGCGCTCAACGCGTTCGGCCACACCCGCCGCGAAGCGCTCTGGCAGGTCGAACGCGCGATCCGTCCGGCCGGGGACATGTTTTCAGATTTTCAGATCGCAAGGTCTTCAGATGAGGAGTGTCCCCTTCCTGTCATGTCGCCCGTCGAGCGCCTGGTCGCGGACTACGAGGGCACCGGCCTGACGATCGGCCCGCACCCGATGGCCATGCGGCGCGAGGAGATGAGTCTGCGGGGCGCGCTCCGGGCCTCCGATCTGCCGCGTCAGCGCCACGGCCGCCGGGTGCGGGTGGCGGGCGCCGTCATCACGCGCCAGCGGCCGGGCACGGCCAAGGGATTCGTGTTCCTCACGCTGGAGGACGAAACTGGCATTGCCAACATCATCATCCGGCCCGACCTGTTTGCCGAGCAGCGCATGGCAGTCATCCACGAGCCGTTCCTGCTGGTGGAGGGAATGCTGCAGAACCAGGAGGGCGTCACCTCGGTGCGCGCCGAGCGGATGGAAGGCATTGCAGGCACCCGCGTGGACGTGGAGGCCCGGGACTTCTACTGAACCTGGGGATCCTTCCGCCTCCCCGCCTTTCCGCCCTGGCACCTTCTGCCCCCCTCTCCGCCTCTACTTTCCCCGCAAGGAGGTCGGCAGCATGTCCTTCACCTGCCGCCAGGTCATCGGACCGAGCATGTCCAGCGCGGCCACCGACGGGGCGGCGTAGAGAACCTCGCCGATCAACGGGGCGGGGCTGGCCTGTCGCGCGAGCGGCGAGGGCAGCGGCGTGGTGCCGAACGCGGTCTGCGCCGCGTCACAATTCGGGCAGGGCGCCGAGTACGACAACAACCAGCTGAGTGGCGCTGACGGCCTGAACACCAGCGGTTTCGGCCGCGCCACCACGACAATCGACGCCCGGTCGAACCGCTGGACAATCGGGATCCGTTTCCCGTCGTCTTCGACGAAGGCGGCCCCGAAATACTGCTGCGGAGAGTCGCGCATCAGGGCGAGAACCTGCTTGCGCAGGTCCCTCGACGCGACGGCTGACAAATCGACGGTGATGAGGGCCTCGGCGGTCGTGCCGACCACGTGGCGCTCGAGCCTCCGGCCGTCGGTGAGCACGACGACCACCGAGGTGGAAGGCGGGACAGCGGACAGGTCCGCCCACCCCGTTCGTCGAGCGGAGGGCTCGTTTGCGGCGCCCGCGAGGAGCGCGCCGGGGACGCCCGTGGCCAGCAGGAGAAGCGCCGCAACAACACGCCGGGATCGCGCGCGGTTCATGGACACCTCGCAGTGCAAACAGCGGACAGCCAACGGCCGACAGTTGCCAGCGGATCGCCAGGAGCCCAGGGCCGAAAGCCGAGGCCATCACTGGCAGGCGCGGCTCGAGTGGTCAGTCCCGGAACCCATAGTCCTCGATCAACGTCTCGATGATGCTCGCCTGCTCGAGCGACAACCCTTCCGTCTTGAAGCCGACGTCCCAGAAGTCGGGGTTGACGTCGGGCCGGCACCACAGGCTCGTCGCTTCGAACTCCAGCGCCTGATCCTCGCCCGGTTCGCCGGGCAGGGTCAGGCGGAGGGGGAGGGTCTCGCCGGTCTGCATCTCACGTTCCGTCATCAGCATCACCCCGTCGGGGGTGATGTCCACCAGGTGGCCGACCAGGCCTCGGTCCTGTCCGGTAGTGACCTGCAGGTAATAGACAAGATGACGACGTTTCAACCTGCGACGACTCTGCATGGCTGACTCCTCGGGGGGCCGGCCGCTTTCGGTCAGGCTATTCACGGTAGTTCCCGAACTGCAGTTCGACGCCGAAATCCTGTTCCTTCAGCAACGCCATCACCGACTGCAACTCGTCGCGCGACGGCGACGAGATCCGCAGTTGGTCGCCCTGGATGGCCGGCTGCACTTTCCTGAGTTTCCGGTCCTTGAGAAACTTGGCGATGTCGCGCCCCGCCTCGGTGGGGATCCCCTGCTGCAGGGTGATCAGGCGGCGGACGGTGTCACTCGCCCCGCGTTCGATTTCGCCCCGCTTCACGTTTTTCAGCGGCACCTTCCGGCGGACCATGCGCGTCTCGAGCACTTCCCACAGCGCCTGCAGCTTGAACTCGTCGTCAGCCGTCAGGGTGAGGGTGCCCTCCGGGCGGTCGAAATCGATCGCCGCCTTCGACCCCTTGAAGTCGTACCGCTGGCCCACTTCTTTCCGGGCCTGGTTCACGGCGTTGTCCACTTCCTGGAGATCGACCTTCGAGGTGACGTCGAACGATGGCATGGACGGTATCTTACATCCGATGGCCCTGAATCCGGCTGAACGGTCCAGACACGGGGCGAACGGGCGGAGAGGGAGGTTGAACGGGCATGGCAGATGAGAGGCGCCCTGAAATCATTGATTCCAGAGAGTTTACGTCCGTCCGTTCGCTTGCGCGAACCGAGGTCGTCTGGTAACATTGCGACGCTATGCGCAAGGTTCCGCTGGGGCAGTCGCTCCGCATCATCCGTCAGGGTTCCCTCAACTGGCGAGCCGAACGCCCCATCGTCGTTTCGTTCGAGGTTACCGACTCGTGCACCTGCTTCTGCAAGCACTGCGATCATGGGGGGCTTCGGGACATGTCGCGGGACATGAAGCCGGCCGATTACAACCGATACATGCAGGAGCTCAGGCCGGTCGTCGTCCAGGTGTCGGGCGGGGAACCGCTGATGCGCGAGGACCTCGCGGATGTCGTCCGGGCGATCCGGCAGCCGAACGGCCTGCCGTTCATCATCCTGGTGTCGAACTGGTCGCACATGACGCTCGAGCGGTACGTCGGGCTGTGCCAGGCGGGCGTCGATCAGTTCAGCGTGAGCCTCGATTTCCCCGACGAGCGGCACGACGATTTCCGCGGCCACGCCGGACTGTACGACCACCTGAGCGAGGTCGTGCCGGCCGCCGCGAAGCTGGGGTACGACAACATCTGCCTCAATAACTGCATTACCTCGGAGAACGTCGAGCACATCAACGCCGCGGCGGACAAGGCGAAGGAGTGGGGTGTCAACATCAACTACAGCGCCTACACGCCCCGGCGCACGGGGTGTCGCGACTACTTCCTGACGACGCCCGAGCAACTCGAGACGCTCCGCGGCGAGTTCGCCCGCCTCAAGACGCGAATCGACAGCCGCTGGGTGACCAACTCGGTGACGACGATTGATGCCACGCAGCGCTACTTCGAGACCGGCGGCGCGCCGGACTGCAAGGCCGGCCTGCGCTGGCTGGTGGTGACGTGCGACGGCAAGCTGCAGCCGTGCTCGATGCAGTTCAAGCGGTACGACCTGCACGACCAGGCGAAGATGGTGAAGGAGTTCACCTCGCACAACGCGTGCGACGAGTGCTACGTGGCCATCCGGTCGAGCCTCGACAAGCCGTTCCCGCAGTTGCTGGCGGAGAACGTGAGCGGGTTCTTCTCGTTCAGCAACACTGCGCCGGGGAAGTAGGGGCGACCGACGCGTCGCCCCTGCCGTGCCATCCTGTTCCACGCCGTTCTGTTCCTCGGTTGACTTCTGTTTCCCGCGCTTCGACAATACCCCGACTCATGCTGCACGGCGTTGCCTGTCTACTGACCGCTGTCGCCCTCCTGGCCGGGACCTGTCCGGCGTTCGCGATGCGTGATACAGAGCCCGCCGGCCCCGCCTCACGAATTCTCGGCCGCGTCGTAGATCCCAAGTCCCGGGCAGGCATCGGCTCCGCGCACGTTCTGCTCGATAACAGCGCCGCCGAAGTGACGACGGCGGCGGACGGCGCATTCGAGTTCTCCGACGTTCAACCTGGTCGCCATCGGCTCGTGGTCACGCTGGAGGGGTTCGTGGCGTCCGCGCCGGTGACGGTGACCGTGGAGGAAGGCACGGTTGCGCGGGTGGAACTGGAGTACGGCCTGGCCGTGACGACTGAGGTGAGAGGTTCGACGGCGGACTCCCCGGCGGCACCACCTCCGCCCGCCCTCGGCGCCGCCGTCCTCACCGGCTTGCAGGTTGCGTCGGCTGTCGGCGGCCTTGACGATGTCTTCCGGGTCATGCAGTTGCGCCCGGGTATCGCCCCTTCGCAGGACGACCGGAACGACCTACTGGTTCGTGTCGAAGGCGTTGAAGCAGTCGCAGCCGGTCCTGCAGTGGGGGCTGACCCCTGTCGCCGGTATCCGCATCGAGTTCTAAGTCGTCCATCTCAATTCGTCTTCCTTTCGGGGTCCAGCTTCAGGAACCGCCGACGAGTGCCGATAACGATGGAGACGGAACTAAACGAATAGGTAGACGAACCGCATGAAGAAGGTCTTGATGACCGACGTCCAGGACGTCTACCTGCAGCTCGACCACGAGCTGGCGGGCACCCTGGCGCTCTGACGGTATGAAGGCGGCTGATGTGATCGTGGAGCAAGACCTGCTGGCGGCGCTGCCCAAGCCGATCGCCATCGTATCGGCACGGCTCGACGTCTGCTTTGCCAACCAGGCGTTCTCGGAGCTATTCCGCTGCCGCGGAGAGGACTGCGAGGCGTTGACCGAGGCGGTCCGGTCCTCGCCCACGCTGAACAACGCGCTCACGCGCGCCGTGTCGAAGCTCCGCACCGTCGGATGGACGAGCGACTGCCGGTGGTCGCCGGCCGCCGACGATGGGCGGGTGTTCGACGTGCACGTGACGCGCGCCCGCCTGGATACCTACGTCGCCGTCTTCGACGAGATCTCCCAGCACCTGAAGATCGAGGAGATCCAGAGCCGTGCCCGAGGGTACCTCGAGGCGGTGCTCAACCACCTGGAGCTCGGCGTCATCGTCCTCGACGCCAATTTCAACACCACCTTCTTCAACAAGGACCAAGCCGCGCTGTTCAAGCGGCTGGGCGTCGAGAAGTCGATCTTCGAGATCATCGGGAACCCGATCAGCGAGACGTACCCGGTCCTCACGCCCGAGGAGTGGGAGAGCATCTACTCGCGCGTGTTGCGAACGGGCGAGATGGTGACCTGTGCGAAGCTGCCGTACCCGCGGTCGAACCCGGTCAGCTACTTCCTGGTCAACTTCGTGCCGCTGGCGGCGGAGGAAGACCGGTTGCCGGGGGCCATCTGTATCACGGACGACGTGACGAAGACAGTCGGCCTCGAGAACGAGTTGATCAGGAAGGAGCGCATGGCCCTGGTGGGCCAGATGACCATCGCGCTCAACCACGAAATCAACAACCCGCTGACCGCGATCCTGGGAATCGCGGAATCGCTCCTCTTCAACCAGACCCTGACGCGCGACCAGGTGACCCGGGTCGAGACGATCCGCAACAACTCGCTGCGTATCGTGGACGTCACCCGGCGGTTGCGCGAGATCGAGGAGATCCACCTGACCGAGTACATCCAGGGCGGGCCGATGATGGTGGACCTCCACGCCTCGGGGAAGAGCCCCGGCAACGGGGACAGGTAGGGCTGAGTTCTCGCAGTTGCCGACCCCATTGATTCCCACCACGCCGATCACTTTCGCTTGACCGCCGTCATCATGATCTCGACGAGGCCTTCTGGCGAGACCAGGCCGGCCTTGACGGTTGCCCGCGCCGGGAACGACTTCCCGAACACCTCCCGGTAGGCGGTGTTCATCGCGGCGAAGTCCTCGAGGTTCGGCAGGTAGACGATCGCGTCCACCACGTCGCTCCACTCGAATCCGGCACCCTTCAACGTCCGCCCGAGGCGCGCCAGCGTTTCCCGCGTCTGGCCTGCGGCATCGCCCTTGGTCGCGTCCGTCGCCCCCATCATGCCTGACAGGAACAGCCGGTTTCCTGTTCGGATCGCAGAACTCAGCAGGGGACTCGGCTTGCCCGGGGTGCCGTCCGCGCCCGGCGTCGTCAGGACGTCGCGCTGGCCTCCCTTGACGGCTGTCATCGTGATTTCCACCAGGTACTGCGGCGCTGTCAGCGCGGCCTTGACCGTCGCGCGGACCGGCGGGTTCGCCAAGAATGCCGTCCGATAGACGGCGTTCATCTCCTGGAACATGGTGGTGTCGGTGATGAACACGCGCGACGATACGACGTCCGCCAGGGTCATGTCGGCGGCGGCCAGGATGTCGCGGGCATTCTGCAGCACGGTTTGCGTCTGCGTCTTCATGTCGCCAGGGGCCGCCGTGTTGTCCTTGCCGTTGCGCGAGACCAGGCCCGACAGGAACAGCGTGTGTCCCGACTGGATGCCGTAGCTGTACGGGCTGGGCGACCGCAGCCACGATGCCGGGTGGATGACCCGGCGTTCGACGCCGCTCGGCAGGGCCACCATGCTGATCTCGACGAGGGCCTCGGGTACGACGAGGTCCACGATGACCGTTGTTCTTGTCGGCGGGTCCTTCGGCCAGTACTTGCCGTACACCTCGTTCATCGCGGCGAAGTCCGCCTGGTTCTTCAGGTACACCGTGACCGCGGCCACCTGTTCCATGCGCGAGCCGTTCTGCTTCAATAGCGCGGCGAGATTGTCCAGCACGCGCGCCGTCTGCGCGCGCACGTCGCCGGCCACCACCCTGCCGCCCGCATCGGCCGGGAGCATGCCGGCGAGATAGACGAGGTCGCCGGCCACGACGGCCGGGCTGAACGGCGCAGGCAGGGCAGGCGCCTGCGGCGCGGCCGCCGCCGGCAGGGCCGCAGCGAGCGCCACGACGAGAACGAGAGCAACGTGTCTCATGAGTGCCTCCGATCGCGACCGGGTGTCTGGGAACATCAGGTACAATGCACGGTGACGCCGCGCGAAGGTGCTCGGCGATGTCCACGACCGCGGAGCCTTCGCGTGATGATTGAGCGACGTCGTTCGAAACTCCATGGGTGGGGCGTATTCGCCACCGAACGCATCCCCAAGAACAAGCGCATTATCCACTACGCCGGCGAGAAGATCACCAACCGCGAGAGCGCGACGCGGGAACAGGTGTATCTCGATCAGGGCACGATCTGGTGCTTCAAGTTGAACAGCCGATGGGTGATCGACGGGGCGGTCGGCGGCAACGTGGCGCGGTTCGTCAATCACTCGTGCACGTCGAACTGCTACGCGCAGATCGTGGACGGCGTCATCTGGATCCGCGCGGCGAAGACGATTGAAGCGGGTGACGAGCTGACCTACAACTACCAGACCGAGGGCGAGAAGAGCATCCAATGCCGATGCCGGCCCGGCTGCAGGACGAGGCTGTAGTGCATCTGTTCTACCTGCACGGCTTTGCCTCGTCACCCGACTCCGGCAAGGCCGCCTACTTGCGCGAGCGGCTCGCGCCGCTCGGGCTGAGGTTACACGCGCCAGACTTCAACCAGCCTGATTTTTCCACGCTGACCGTATCGCGCATGATCGGGCAGGTGCGGGAGGCGATCGGCCGGCTGGAGCCCGGGCCGGTCGCTCTGGTCGGTTCGAGCCTGGGCGGGTTCGTGGCGATCCATGCGGCGGCCCGGGAGCAGGGAAGCGACGCGGCCCATCCGATCACCCATCTCGTGCTGCTGGCGCCCGCCGTGGATTTCGCGTCCGGCCGTGACGGGTGGCTGACCGGCGCGGAACTGCAGGAGTGGCGACGCACGGGTCGTCGCGAGGTCTTCCATTACGCCTACGGCCGCACGTACCAGATGCACTTTGGCCTCTACGAAGATGGCCACGGCTACGACGCGTTCCAGACGCGCCCCGACGTTCCCGTGCTGGCGTTCCAGGGCGTCCGCGATATGGTGGTCAAGCCCGAACGTGTGACGGCCTGGGCCGCCGCCCGGCCGAACGTCACCTTGCGAACGCTGGACGACGACCACCAGCTGCAGGCGCACATGGAGCAGATCTGGCTGGAGAGCGCCCGGTTCCTGGGCCTTCCCGGACAGTAGGTCATGATCCGTCTCACCGGCTGCGCGGCGCTCGGTGTCTTGCTGTTGGCGTGGCTCCTGGCGACGCCCGGTGCCGTTGGGCCATCACCACAGCCTCCCGCTCCGATCGCCACTCCCGCATACCGCGTCATCGACATCGCGTCGGGCCGGACCCTGGCCTCGAGCCGGGAGGACGTGCTCCGCACGCCCGTTCTGCCAGGGTCGATCCTCAAGATCGCGACGCTTGTCGCGGCGCTCGAGAGCGGCGTGATCCGGCCAGAGACGCGGATGCTGTGCCCGAGGCAGATTGAGATCGAGGGGCGCCGTTATTCCTGTTCGCATCCCGACGTCGGCCGGCCGATTGGGCCAGCCGAAGCCCTCGCCCATTCTTGCAACGGCTACTTCGCCTCCATCGCGACACGGCTGCGGCGGGAGGCGCTGGACCGGGCGCTGGCGCAGCTCGGCCTGCCCTCGTCGTCGCCGTCGGTGCCCATGGCCTCGGCGGCACTGGGTCTCGAAGGTACGCGGATGTCCGCCGAGCAGTTGCTGGCGGCGTTCGTGCGCATCACGACGGAGGCGCCGGCCAGGATGCGCAACGACACCCGCGCGGTGGTGCTCGAGGGACTGCGCGGCGCGGCCGAGTATGGCACGGCGAGCGTGTTTGGGAACCGTGGTCTTTCGGCGCTTGCAAAGACCGGGACCGCGCCGATGCCGGGTGGCGGATACGAGGGCCTCGTCGTCGCGGTGACGCCGGCCGTCCGCCCCACTCGTGGCATCGTGCTGATGGCTCCGGGCGCCGCCGGGTTCGACGCGGCGCGCCTGGCCGCCGATACGCTCGCAGCCCTGCCGCCGGTGGGTGCGACCGCGGGTCCCCGTCCGCGGGGCGAGACGCCTACCGTGTCGGCCGGCCGCGGGCGCCGGGTGGTTCGGGTGGGCACCGCTCGCCGTGACGATGGCTACGACATCGTGACGGTTCCGCTGGAGGAATACGTGGCGCGCGTGGTTAGCGCGGAGGCTTCACCGTCGGGAGGCGTCGAAGCTCGCAAGGCGCTGGCCATTGTCGCTCGGACCTTTGCGCTGCGGAATCAGGGCAGGCACGGGCGGGACGGGTTCGACCTCTGCGACCTGACGCACTGCCAGGTGATGGGCGCGCGCACGAGGGGGGGCGACGAGGCGGCGCAGGCGACGGTCGGCCAGTCGTTGTTTGCCGCCGGCCAGCTGGCGGATGTCTTCTACACCGCGTCGTGCGGTGGACATTCGGAGCGCCCTTCGTCTGTCTGGCCTGGCGCGGCAGACCCCCCGCACCTCGCGGCTCGCGCGGAGCCGGAGTGTCGCGACGACAGTTCCTGGCAGAACGAGATACCGGCCACCAACCTGCAGCGGGCGCTGATGCTGTCAGGCCGCCGAGGACAGGTCCTGCGCAACCTGGCGGTGCTGGCGCGAAGCGGTTCGGGTCGCGTCACCCGGCTTCGCATCGACGGGTTTGAACCGCAGGAGATCGACGGCGAGGATTTCCGCCTTGCCGTGGGCCGCTCACTTGGATGGCAGGTTCTCAAGAGCACGCTGTTCGACGTCGAGCGCACGGCTGCGGGCTACCGCTTCCGAGGAAGCGGCCGCGGTCACGGCGTGGGCCTGTGTGTCGTCGGCTCCGCCCGGCTGGCAGCGCGCGGCCAGTCGGCGATGGCCATTCTTGGTGCGTATTTTCCAGGCACCGAGATCCGTGCTGCGGACGAGTCTGGCGCGGTCCTGGTTCCGCGCGCGCGCGTGGACATCGTCGTGCCGGCTGGCGAAGAGCGCGAGCGCGCGCGGGTGGAAGGCATCAGCGCGGCGACGCTTCGCGAGTTTTCCGGGAAGACCGGCGTCAGCATTCCTGCGCGGGTGACGCTCGTCTTCCACGCGACGGTGGAATCCTACACGCGGGCCAGCGGTCAGCCCTGGTGGACCGCCGGAGCCACGCGGGGTGCGCTGGTCGATTTCATCCCCTTGTCAGCGCTTCGGCAACGCGGCCTGCTCGAAGTGACGCTTCGGCACGAGCTGGCACACGTGGTCACGGGCGACCGGGTGAAGGGGCAGCCAATCTGGCTGAGAGAGGCCGTGGCGATGGATCTGGCCGGCGACCCGAGATCGGCGGAGATGGGGCGGGACGGGAGAACTCGCGAGGGTCCCCTGCCTTGTCCGACCGATGCAGAGTGGCGTGCGATTCGCTCTCCTGACGAGTTGCAGAAGGCCTATCGCCGCGCCGCCGCCTGCTACGCCGTCCGATAGCGGGCGGAGTTCCGACGCAGGCAGGCAGGAGGCAGAAGTCAGAAGGCAGAATTCAGAAGTCAGAAGTCATTCCGGACTATCGTCCGAAGCCTCCGTTCGGCGGCCCTGACCACCTGCTCGCCGATCCCCCCGGCTACTCGTCGGCTTCGGCCAGTCGGGTGGCGGCGCTCCAGCCGTCACCGAGGCCCAGGCTGTGGACCCACTGCTCGATGTAGCTGCGGTCCAGGCGTTCGCCGGAGATCTGAATCATCCCGGCGATGTCCCTCAGATGTTTCTCCGAGCGTCCGGTCAGGTAGTACCGGAGCTTCGCGACGATCACATCCTCCGGTGACGCCGCGTAGGCCTCGCAGCCCATCGTGAACGGGACCCGCGCGCGCCGTGCGAACTCGGTTCGGCCGAAGTGATCGTCCTTCAGGATGATGATGTCGGCCTTCGAGCCGCTCTCGACGTGGATGATGTTGAACATTCCGTGGCGGCGGATGATCGCCTGCACGAATTCCGCGGACGGGACGTAGTACGCCTCCGACGCAAAGGCGGAGAGGAGTGCGTCCACGTGCGTCGCCTGGAGGTCGGCGATGATGTCGATGTCATTCGTGAGGCGCGGTTCCCCGTACACCATCGCCCCGACGGATCCCCCGATCATGTATGGGATCCGGCAGTTCTCGAGGGCCTTCAGCACGGCCACGAAGAACTCTTCCTGGTTCACCGAGGAACCTCCTCATGACCTCGTGGGCGAGTTCGCGGTCGGAGCAGTCCGGGTGCTCCCGGCGCAAAGCCGCCTCGAGCCGCTTCCGGGCGAATGCATGGAGCCCGAACGCGACCCGCAGCCGTTCGGCGGCACTCATGCGGCGATAGATCGTGACTTGCTCTCTGGTCATGGATGACACGGACAGTGTACTGACATCCGCCTGCGCGGGGAAGCCGCACATTCGGCTGGAACTGCTGGAGCGGCTCGCCGTTCTGACCCTTCGACCCTTCGAGAACCTCAGGGTCGCCGTGAGCCTGGTCGAACGGCGACAAGCTCAGGGTCATCCCGAGCAGGGTCGAGGGGTGGCGGGCGTCTCCGACTGATCGCGTGACGACCATCTCCTTAGAAAACGGTACTCTCAAGTTCTGACTTCTGACTTCTGAACTCTCACTTCTGAACTCACTAGTCCGGCTGCGTCAGCCCGCTGCGGGCGAAGTCTATGACGTCGGAGACAGAGAATCGTTGTTGTGTCGTGACGTGCCGAGGACCAGCGCCCAGCCGAGGTTGGCCCCCAGGTAGAGCACGCCGAGCTTCAGCCCGACAAACACCAACTCCTGCCAGTTCGGCGACAGCCAGGTCGGCCGCCAGCCCACGCCACGCCACGGCAGCCAGGCGAACGCGAGCAGCAGGACGGTTGTCAGCAGCACGCGCCGCGGCGACAGGCCTTTGCGAATCCACCCGGCCCCGACGACCCGGCCGAAGCCGCCATCGAGCACGGACGCTGCGAGGGCGACCGAGAGCGTGATCCCGAGGCCGTAGCGCACGAACGCCAGGAGCCAGCCGACGCCGACGTGCAGCCTTCCGGTGCTCGTCCAGCCGAAGCGCAGCATCAACCAGGCGTCGGTCTCGCCCTGGTGCGCACTCCACCAGGTTCCCGCCTGCTCGGTGAGATACCACATCACGACGAACAGCGCCGTGCCCAGCAGGACGACGGGGATGGCCGGGATGGCTCGCTGCGGCAACTGCCGGGCCGGTGTCTCGGCGCTCCAGGCGAGCAACCCGAGGCCCTCGACCCATCCGAACAGCACGATCATGAGCACCACGATCAGCGCCGAGGCCACCAGCATCGCGACGTTCGACTCTGGGATCGCCAGCAACAACCAGAAGAGTCCGAACAGCACCGCGTGCCCGGAGGCCAGCCACGCGGTGATGGCAAACAGGCGTGAGGTCATTTGCGTGTTCCGGCCAACCGCGGGTCGGCCCCGACGGTCAACGTTTGAGGTTCGCTGGAGGCGGTGGCGCCGGGCACGTACATCGCCGAGATCTGCGCGGGCATCGCCCGGAAGACCCCGGGCGTCGTGACCTTCAGAAGATAGGCGAACTGATAGTGCCCGGCGGTGAACGATTCCTGGAAGAAGACGACCCGGTCGTCCCGGTACTCACGCCGGCTGCCGTCCCAGAATTCGGTCCGCTGCTCGAGCTCGTAGAGGTTGCGCTGCTGAACGGCTTCCACGCCGGCCGGCAGCGGGTCCTCGATGACGAGGTAGCGCCAGTCCGGGGAACCGGCCGCGTCCACGCGCACCAGCAACAGGTCGCCCGGCGTGGCGGTCCCGTTGAACGGTGTCTCCCGGTAGACGATTCGGTTCTGCACGCGCACCGGCGTGAGCGAGTAGTACTTTCTCACCAGTGCAAGCTTCCTCGACCCGGTTCGCTCGAACGGGCCGGCTGTGTCGTAGTACCTGGCCGCGGCAGACCAGTAGAGGCTGCCGCCCCCCTTCTTGCGAATCACCACGGTGTTCTTTCCGCTGGCAGCTGGCGCGGTCACCACGATCGGGTCGGGTGCGGTGAGCGAGGCGGCCGTGAACGCGCGCGTGGCAACTGAGACCCCGTTCACCAGCACCTCGACGCTCGAGTCCGACGCGCCCTCGCGGCGCGCCCGCATGTAGTCGAGAAGACCGTAGAGCACCATTGCCGTCTGCTTGGTGCTCGACCACCACGCCCCGTAGTTGCGGTTGAGCAGCAGCCAGCGGACGGCCGGTCCGAGGAGAGGGCTCCCGGGATCGCGCGCCGACATCGCCTTGACGACGAACGCCGTCGCTTCGACGCTCGTGTCACCGTAATCATCGAGAAGTGGATCGGTCGTCACGCTCCACCACACCAGGTCGCCCTTCTTCTGCGCCGTGCCGGCCAGCGTCCTGGCCAACTCGTCGCCGCGCCGGTCCTTCAGCAGGTCGAGCGACACAAGGAGCAGCGCCTGGCCATAGGCCGTCATCCCCTCTCGCCTGAGCCACGCCTGTTCCACGGCCTGCTTGCCGGTCTCATCTCGGTCCTCGGAGTCGCCGTCCCGTCCGGCGGTCGCCCGCGCCTCGGTCAGGACGTAGGCCATGTACGCCTTGAGATCCGGGATCGCCCGCGGATATTCCGCAAACAGCTTTCTGAGCGCCCGCGTCCCGTTTCGCAGCCGCCACCCATCGACCTTGTAGCCCGCCCGCTGCGCTTCGACGAGTCCGTAGACCGCGTAGGCGGTCATGAACGGGTGATTCTCATCCGTCTTCCACCAGCCCCACCCGCCATCGTCGTGCTGGAAGTCGTAGAGGCGACGCAGGCCTTCGGAGACCTGCCGGTCGAGCGCCTGGAGACGCTCGGTGGGCGCGATCTTCAGCTGTTCCATCGCGCGCGTCACCATCAGGTTCGGAAGGAAGCTCGAGAGCGTCTGCTCGGTGCAGCCGTAAGGATAGGACGTGAGGAAGTCGAGAGCGCCGAGGAGCGGGCCTGCCAGCGACGGGGCCAGTGACACGCGAATTGTTCGCGCGGCGGGATTGGCGGATGGCGGGATGGCGAGTTCGGCTATTCCCTCCCCTTCGCCTGAGAGAGAGCCGGCCGCGCCGACGGTCCGCTCGAGGCCGAAGGGCAGGACGGGAATCGAGAGTTCTACCGCGTCGCTGTCGGCGTCGGTCGTGGCGCTCGCGGTGAAGGCTGCGGTCCCGACCCGGTTCGCCACGAACCGCCAGTCGTTCCGCGCCTCGCCGGCCTGGGCAATCTCCAGGCGCTGAGGCTGGGGAGCGGGCTGCCCGGCGCCCATCGAGACCCCATCGGCCTTCATCACGATACTGACCGTCTTCGCCGCTGGCAGGTAGTTGTGCACGATGGTCGGGACCACCACCTCGTCGCCCTCGGTCAGGAACCGGGGCGTCACGACGCGCACGATGAGGTCCTTGGTCACGATCGTTCGCGCGACGGTCGTTCCGACCAGCGTGTCGGCCGTGACCGCTCGCGCGGTCAGCCGCCATGTCGTCAACGCGTCCGGGTAGGTGAGCTGAACGCGCGCGGTGCCATCCGCCCCGGTCACCAGGCTGCCGTTCCAGTAGATTGCGTCGGGGAACTCTTTTCGCACTTGCGGCTGTGCGGGCCGGTCGCCCTTGAAGTCGGCCAACGCGGTGGGGCGGCGGCGTTGTGCGAGGAGCAGCTGTTGCGTGCCCGAGTAGCCGATGAACGAGTACTCGCGGGAGAACTGCGTGCCCACGCGGCTGTACTCGCGGCGGTAGAAGAACCGAAGTGGATCCGGCGTAGTGTCCTGCTTCACGCCGTAGACCGCTTCATCGATGACCCCAAGGCTGACCTGCGCCCGGACAGGCCTGCCAGCCTGGTCCTGCACCTTGATGGTGAACGTCGCCGGCTGTCTCGGCTTGGCGACCTGCTGATCTGCGAGGATGGCCACGGTCAGTAGCCGCCCAACGGCAGGCACTCTCAATCGTCTCTCGGCCCGGTAGAGGCGGTCGTTCTTCAGGAAGGCCAGGTTGACGTACACGTCGCCAAGGTCGCCCTCGCCGATCGGCACGTCGATGACCGCCGAAGCCGAGCGGAACACCCGGCGCCACGCGACCTGGCGCGCCTCTTTGGTCACGAGGATCGCGGCTGCGGACGCCTCACCCTTGATCGCCAGGTGGGCGACGTCGCCCGGCTGGTAGGTCTTCCGGTCCGGGATCAGTTCCAGTTCGAGTTCGCCTTCTCCGCTGATCCCCGAGTGCCGTCCCGCCACCCACGCGAACGCCGTATCCGAGACGACCCGCCCCTCGGACGATGCCTCGGCTCGGAACTGGTAGCTCCCGGCTTGCCCAGGCAGGGTAACCGTCCACGTCGCGCGTCCGTCAGCGTCGGTCGTGACGATTCCCTCGCCCAGGCGCGTGGTGCGAGGCTTCTCCCAACGGCCTTGGTCGTATGTCAGCCGCTCCAGCGCGACGATGACCCGGGTGTCCGGCTGCACGACCCCGACGTAGTCCACTGCCTTGACCGACACGGTGGCCTGGCCGCCGGCGGAGTAGGCGTAGTTGTCGGTTTTCGCGACGAGCATGAACCGGCCGAACGTCGCGTGAACGATCGTGTTGCCCGCCACTTCCCGACTGCTCGCATCCGTCACGCGGGCCTCGATGCGCACCGAGTAGTCGTGCCCTTCCTCGTTGGCCTCGAGCGGGATGCTGATCTCGGCGACCCCCTGCTCGTTCAGACGAGCCGTGCCCTGCCGCTCTTCCTCTCCGCCGAACCACCACTGTCCGGGCCCCTGTTCATCGTCCCCGTCGTCCGACCAGCGGATCGGGGAGTAGTAGGGCTGCCGGTGCGCGCTGTACTTCACGATGCCGTTGGCCACCGGCTGTCCGAAGTAGTACCGGGCGCTGATGGTCGTCACGGCCTTTCCTCCCTGCACCACGAACCGCGCCGCCGGCGTCACGATCACTTCGAATTCGGGCTTGCGATACTCCTGGACCTCGAAGCTTCCCGTCGCCTCGGCATCCTCGCTCGCGATGCGGACGGCGTAGTGGCCCAGGGCGGATCCCCGCGGCAGCGGGATCGTGGCGAGGACCGAACCGAACTCGTCCACGGGCACCTGTTGGCGGAAGACGACCTTGTCATTCGGGTCCGCCACGCTGACCTCGACCTGCTTCCTGTCGAACGGCGCCAGCGCGTCTAAGATTCGCCACCGGAGGATTCCCTTGACGTTCACCTCGTGGCCCGGCCGGTAGATCGGCTTGTCGGTATAGATGAAGCCGGTGAGATCTTTCGCACGCTGCTCGAAGAACCAGCTGCCAGGGTCGGTGGCAGCTACCTGCTTTCCGCAGCGGACGATGGCCACGACGTCTTCCGGCTTCGTGTCCGGCAGGGCGGCCTCCCAGGTCCCATCCCCGTCGAGCGTCCCCGTGGCGACCACGGCGCGGTTGGCGATCACCTGTGCAGGGCATCCGGACGCCGGTTCGCCCGTGAAGCGGTTCGCCGCGAACATGACCAACTGACCGGGCGAGGCCTTCGTCACCAGGCCGAGATCAGACACGACGACCACGGTGTAGGCCTTGAACGGCGCGCTGACGGCTTCGACCACGTACACGCCTTCGCCGGGCAGGTCGAGCGGGATGCGGCGAGCCTCCGTCTCCCGAACGAGCGGGAGTGTCTCGCGCCACGCGGTGACCAGTTGCGCGCGGTTCAGCAAGGGCACCTGCGCGAACTGGCGGTACTCGAGGGGCTGCCGCAACGCAATCTGTCCCCGGGCGACGGTCTCGCGGCGGGCCCGCCGGTACCCGTGACTGAACTGGTTCCGCAGGAAGCTGAGCACGCTGTCGCGACGGGCAGCCTTCCACCGGGCCATCCGCTCCAGCAGCGTGCGTTCCTGCGGCACGACCGGCGCCTCGCTTCCCAGCATATGGGGATCGCGGAGACCGGCGAAGAACTTGAGCGGGTCTTCGACGCGGTACACCCGGAAGTCGAGCGACGCCACGCGACGGAACATCAGGTCGATGTTCGGCCGTTCCTTCGTCGTCGCGACATGACTGCTCGCCAACGAGAAGGCGGGACGCGTGTCGGGCGCGTCGGTCGCCTGCGCACTGGCCGGCGGGGCGGAGGCGAACACGGCGGCCAGCGCCAGCATCAGCGGGACCAGCAGGGTCTTGCGCGCGGCTGCACAGTGACGACGAAGCGGCATGGTCATAGGAACGCCAGGCGGAAGACGCCGACGAAGATCGGATTCTCGGAAACAGGACGCCATCGCGGGGCCGGGTGACGGGCGAGATCGAAGGCGCGCGTCTTGCGCACTTCGCCCGAGCGGGCGCCATCAGGCCCTGTGTGGTAGACGATCCAGTCAGCGGCGGTGCTGTCGAAGACCGACGGCCCCACGAAGACCATCAGGTGGTCCGGCGTGGCGCCCTCGGCCTGGTGAAAATAGAGCAGATCGCCCGGCCGGGCCGCGTTCATCGACCGCCCGACCAGGCGGGCGTTGTACTGGATGATCGTGCGCGCGTCCGCGAACTCGGCGTAGCGGTCGCCATCGATGCGAAACAGCGGCCAGGCACCGTTTCGTGCCGGCGGCGGCTGGCGCACGTCGGCATACGACGGCATGCCGGGCAGCGACCAGTGGCGCAGCCACTCGGCACTATGGGGACGCAGCGCTTCGCGCAGTGCGTGGCGCACGAGGCCCGCGCAATCGGTGACATCGGCCGTGGGCCGGTAGAACTGCGCGTCCGCGAGGACGATGAGCCACGCGCGGCACGCGTTTCTGTCGGTGTCGTCGAGCAGGCGGATCTGGGCGGGAGCGCACGTCAGCCAGACGGCGAGGCCAGCGGCCGCTATCAGCGAAGTGCGCATGGCAGAGAATCTACCTGCTGGAGTGACGCCACGCAAGCCCTGTTACGCGGCCCGCATCTTCATCCGATGCCCTCCGGTTCCGGCGCGGCCGGAAGGGAAACGACGACGGCCAGGTACCCTCGTTCGGCGATCGGTGTGGCGATGCGCCCGCCATGGGCGGCGATGATGCGAGACGCCAGCACGAGCCGAAACCCGAGGCCGCCCCGGTATTCGTCGAACGTGCCTTCACCCGGGCTGGTCAGGATCGTGTCAATCGTCTCCTGTTCGGCGATCGCGATTTTCAGGATGCGCCCGTCGGGAGTGTCCGCGACTCTGCACACCGCCATCATCGACGTCGGTTCCGACCGCTCGCGGATGGCGGCGGTCACCAGCGTCATCAACGCCGACGCGAGGCGAACAGGATCCCCGAGCACCTGCGTCCGTTCGTCACAGCGTTGAACCTCCAGGGTGATCCCGCGATCTTCACCCTCGTGCACGTCCCTGGCCAGTTGGGTCAGAATGGGGGCGAGGTCCACGCGCTCGCGTCGGAGGCTCGATGGCCCGGCCTCGAGACTTGCCAGGTCGCTCAACTCGTTCAGCAGGCCGGCGAGCGATCCGCACGACTTCTCGCTCTCTTCCACCAGTTTTCGCTGCTGGTCGGTGAGCGTGTCACCGAAGTGACGCAGCAGCATCCGCAAGTACCCGGCGACGACGGACACGGGGGTGCGGAACTCGTGAACCGCCAGCGAAAGCAGCTTGGCGCCATGGTCGCGATTGTCGGTCATACAGCGCGGTGTCGTGTGGTCGAACGCCAGTCTTCCCATGCTAGCACGCGCCCCCCGGCAACCCTGAAGGGTCGCCCTACCGCCGCGTGCCCCCGGCAACCCTGAATGGCACGGCGGACAGGCTGGAATAACCAGGGACGCCCGGGGGTTCTTGTCTCTAGAGAGGGAGAAGGTGATGTTGATCCGCCCGGCTACGGAGATTCCATCTTCCGAGATTACCGACGAACGGGTGTATGTGCGGCGTCGCGAGTTCCTGCAGGCCTGCGGGCTGGCGGCAGTCGGCCTCGCTGCGAGCCCCATCGCCGTGAACGCCCAGGCGGCGGCGCGACCGCGCAAGCTCGAGAACGTTGCCAGGGGGCCGTTCGGGACGACCGAGGCGTTGACCCCTTACGAGAACGTCGCGACCTACAACAACTTCTACGAGTTCGGCACCGACAAGTCGTCTCCGGCCATGACGGCAGGCTCACTGAAAACTCGTCCATGGACTGTGAAGGTTGACGGCGAGTGCGACCGCCCCGCGGACTACGACATCGACGACTTCATCAAGCCGCACACCCTGGAGGAGCGCGTCTACCGCATGCGGTGTGTCGAAGGCTGGTCGATGGTGATTCCCTGGGTGGGCATCCCCCTGGGCGACGTGCTCAAGCGGTTCGAGCCAACCTCGCGTGCGAAGTTCGTGGAGTTCACGACCCTCAGGGACACGCGCCAGATGCCGGGGCAGCGGAGCTCGGTTCTCGATTGGCCCTACGTCGAGGGGTTGCGCCTCGACGAGGCGATGCACCCGCTGACGATTCTCGCGGTCGGGTTGTACGGGGCGGTGCTGCCAAACCAGAACGGGGCCCCGCTCCGTCTGGTGGTGCCGTGGAAGTACGGGTTCAAGGGAATCAAGTCCATCGTGCGCATTCGCTTCGTGGACCGGCAGCCGGTGGGCGCCTGGGAGCGGCAGAGCTCGAGCGAGTACGGCTTCTATTCCAACGTCAACCCGCAGGTGGACCATCCGCGGTGGAGCCAGGCGTCGGAACGGCGCCTCGGTGAGTTCTTCAAACGCAAGACACTGATGTTCAACGGATACGGCGACCAGGTGGCGGGCAT
Organism: Acidobacteriota bacterium; assembly: GCA_017883185.1. GTDB lineage: Bacteria > Acidobacteriota > Vicinamibacteria > Vicinamibacterales > Fen-181 > FEN-299. Next base: position 1,382 of record JADGOB010000017.1, on the reverse strand, counting down.
GTACGCGGGAATGGACCTCAGAAAGAACTTCTGATGTCGTCCGCCCGGTTGATTCGTTTCGTGCTCAAGCCGGCCGTCTGTGCGGCATCGCTCGGCCCCCTGGGCGTGCTGGTCTTCGGCGCCTTCACCGGCGGTCTCGGCGCGAACCCAATTGAGGCCATCACCCACGGGACGGGAGACTGGACGCTCCGCTTCCTGCTCCTGACCCTCGCGGTCACGCCCCTCCGTACGCTCACACGCTGGAACCCGCTGGTCCGATTTCGGCGGATGTTCGGGCTGTTTGCGTTCTTCTACGCCAGCCTGCACCTGCTCACGTACGTCTGGCTCGACAAGTTCTTCTCGTGGCGAGAGATTGCCCGCGACATTCCCCGGCGACCGTTCATCACGATGGGGTTTCTCGCGTTCGTGGTCTTGGTGCCGCTGGCGGCCACCTCGACCGCCGGCATGATCCGCCGGATGGGAGGCCGCGCCTGGCGGCGACTCCACCGCCTGGTCTACCTGTCGGCGATCGCGGGCGTCGTGCACTATTGGTGGCTGGTGAAGGCCGACGTCAGCCGACCGCGCCTCTACGCGATGGCGCTGGCCGTTCTGCTGGGTTCGCGCCTGTTCGTCGCCTACCGGAAAGCCGGCGGCGTCACTTCGCCGGTTCGGCCACGCGCTTCGATCTCAGCCACCCGATAATCACCGGGAGCAGCGACAGGAAGATGACCACGGCCACGACGAGGTGGATCCGCTTCTCGAGGTCCGGGATGGCCCGCCCGAGGAAGAACCCCGTCAGGCACATCGAACTGATCCACAGCCCCGCGCCGACGACGTTGAACGCCGCGAAGCGACGGTAGGTCATGTCGGCCGCGCCGGCTACGACGGGCGCGAACGTGCGGACGATCGGCATGAACTGCGCGAGGATGATCGTCTTGCCGCCGTGGCGTTCGTAGAAGGCGTGGGTGCGGATGAGGTGCTCCCGCCGGAAGAACAACGAGTTCGGCCGACTGTAGAGCGCGTGGCCCGCCTTGTGACCGATCAGGTACCCCGTCGCGTTGCCGACGATCGCCGCAATGATGAGGCAGGGGATGAGGGTGGCAATGTTCAGGTCACCCCGCGCCGCGAACAGCCCGGCCGTGACGAGCAGCGAATCCCCGGGCAGGAAGAACCCGACCATCAGGCCGGTCTCGGCGAACACGATGAAGATCAGTCCGTACAGCCCCACGAGCCGGATCAACCCTGGGACGTCATAGACCGTCCTGAAGAACTCCTGGATCACTTCCACGCCGCACGCTCCTATCCTCGTTCGGGCACCACCGAAAACGGATAATTATAGCCGAAGACCGGCGCCGCCTCCCGGTTGGACTGGCTTGGATCCTGCCTCGTGTCCCCTGGAGCCT
>JADGOB010000198.1 GCA_017883185.1 Acidobacteriota bacterium | reverse complement strand
GAAGAGGCCCGCTGCCCTCACGGGCGGCGGGCCTCTTCCCTTTGGCCGTATCGACGCCGTTCAGATCACGGCGCGATGGTGAAGCTCCCGGTCGGGAGGGAGTCGACGTAGGGCTTGTACATGATGGGATGCCGCGCAGTCCCCTCGATGGGCGCAATCATGTCGGTGGTGGTGTGCGAGAGCCGTTCGGTCACATCCAGCGCATACGTGCCGGGCGCTGGGGTCTTCAGGGGCATGAACAGGTAGTTGACCCAGGGTAGAGCCCCAATCTTGGCGTTGAAGGGCGGAAACAACGGGTCGGGTCCGTTCGTGAACGCGCCGGTCCAGAAGGCCTTTGACTGTGCGAATGTCGTCTTCACGTCGCCGTCCACCTTCACCCGGTACTGCAGGTAGTAGGGAACGCTGTTGGCGCGGCCGAGCGTGAGCGTGACCCAGCCAGAGCCGACAACAAGGTTGTAGTCAGCGGGGATGGGATCGCCGGCGAGGTGGTCGATTTCGGACGCGAACGTCCCGTCGGGGAACTCGAACCAGAAGCCGTCATACGGGTACCAGAGGATGGCCGTGTGCATGGGTAGCTGAGGTTGCGCCGGAAGCGGCGCACCGGCCATCGCCGGGCCTACCACCGCCAGCGCCAGCAGCAGCACAAGGGCAACTATGAGTGTGATTCTCTTCATGGAATCCCCCTCCTCACATGAAGGGCGCGGAGCACCCTTTCGACCAACACTTATACGCGCGCAACGGGCTCTGGGCATCACACGAAAGAGGTGATATTTGCGGGAGGAGCAGTCGGCGCGCGAACCGATGGGTTTTGCTTTCGACCGGGCCAACATCATCGGGACAGGTGAGCGCCTGTGCGTCGACGAGCTAGGGGTCGGCCCCTTCGCTGACTACGGCTACGGGCGCGCCTGGATGCAGTCGATGTGTTCCCGCGCCATCGCACTCACGCAGCGTCACCCTCACTTCTGGCGCGCCGTGGGCCTCGTCGCCGGGGCGCTCATGTGCGAGAAGACGCTGGACGGCTCGGAGGTCGCGGAGCTGCTGAGGATTGCGGAGGGTCGGCCACGCCCTACGACGTAACCTGGCGTACACCGGTGACACAGGCCGGCCTCCCCGCCGGTCGCTTGACCACGGGGTAGCGTCAGTGCGGACAACACAGAGCACTACGAGGTAGCTGTGCCGTCAGGCCCGTGCGGTGTGTCAGTTCTGCCGATTCTGTCGCTACGGTCGCCGTCCATCACACCTGCCGTAGCAGCGGTCACACCAGAGCGCCCGGATCCTCGCAGTCGGTGTGCACCCGTACGAGATCGTCGGGCGCAATTGTGCTCTCAAGGCGGCGCAGGTCATCGGGCCAGGCGTGTCCGCCGTTCCCGCTGCAGACGGCGTTCAGCCGCGGAGCGGCATCGTTGACCGCTCAGTACCCGCAATGATAGCGTCGCTATCGCCTGTCGAACGGGTCTTGGTGCGCTCCCATCGCCCAAGGAGGGTGGCTTGCAGGCTGCGAAGGGCCTCAGTTGGCTACTGATTGTGTGCTGCATCGCGTCCGCCGCACTTTTCGGTTTCGCCTGCTTGTTCGACGACGATGGCGACTTCGGCGTGGCTCTACGCCAGGCTGATGGCCCCTTGTGTTCACCTGATGAGGCCTCCCGCCCACTTCCAGTCATGGACGCTAACAGGCTCCTCGCCGGACCTAAGGCCCGGACCACCATCACCGCTCCGGGCCTCCTCGCCGCCGTTCCCGGCGGCCTCTGCCTGCTGATCTGATCTCTCCCGACAAGGCGGCCGCGGCGTGCCTGGACTGGAGGGGGCATTGACGACGTGTTCCAGTATTCAGACAGTGGAGGCGAGAAACCATGAAGTCATACAGAGGTAACGCGATCGCGGTGGGAGTCCTGTTCATCCTTTGCTCGGCCGCGGCCATACTGAGCATCGTTCCGCTGGGCGCTACGGTGGGCGCGCCCGTCGATTTCGCCAAGCTGGCGGGAAGCGACAACGCCGTGGTCACGACGGCGCTCATCGAGTTCGTCTGGGCCGCCACCGGGATGGGCATCGCCATAGGGCTGTATCCGGTCCTTAGGCTGTTCAACCCAGCTCTGGCTCTTGGATCTGTCTTCGGCAGGGTGGTCGAGAACGTGTTCATCCTGGTCGGGACGCTCAGCCTGCTTGCGCTGCTGACCGTGAGCCAGCAGGCGGCAGGCTCCGCCGCCCCGCCCTCGTTTCAGGCCACCGGAGACGCATTGGTGGCAGTGCGGGATTGGGCGCCTGGGTTTGTCGGGCCGCTAGCGTTCGGTATCGGGACTCTCATGTATAGCTACGTCCTCTACAGATCGAGACTCATTCCCCGATGGCTATCGGGTTGGGGTCTGGTTGGAGCCGCCTTGAGCTTGGTCGCCACCGTCTACGCCGGCTTCACCCAGGACTTCGGCTTCACGACCGTGAACGATGTTCTCAGCGCCCCGATAGGTCTCCAGGAGATGGTGTTGGCCATCTGGCTCATCGCCAAGGGGTTCAGCGCGCCCGCCCTCGCGTCGGTCGGGTCGACTGGAGAAGGTGCCGCGTGAGGGCAGCGGTTTGCACAGCCTACGGCCCCCCCGAAGTCCTTCAGCGTCGTGATGTGGAGAAGCCTGTTCCCGCCGACGACGAGGTCCTCATCAAGGTGTGCGCGACCACCGTACACCGGGGGGATGTGCGGATCCGCAGCTTCGATGTTCCTCGCGGACAGCGGCTCATGGCCCGCCTGGTCCTCGGCTTCACCCGGCCCAAGAACCCGATTCCGGGAATGGAACTGGCCGGGGTGGTCGAAGAGGTCGGCAAGGACGTGACGCTGTTCAAGAAGGGTGACGAGGTCTTCGGGTTCACCGGATGGGGACTTGGCGCGTACGCGGAGTTCGCATGCGTCCGCGAGAGGCCGAGAAGGTCAGTTGCGAAGGACGGGATGCTGGCCATGCGGCCGGCCAACATGACATTGCAGGAGGCTGCCGCCGGGGTCGCCACCGGCGGGGCAACGGCCTTGAGGGTCCTTCGGAAGGCGAACATCAGGCGCGGCCAGAAGGTCCTGGTCTATGGAGCCTCAGGAAGCGTGGGCTCCTATGCCACCCAACTCGCAAAGTCCTTCGGAGCGGAGGTCACGGGTGTCTGCAGCACCGCCAACGTCGAGCTGGTCAGGTCGCTCGGCGCCGATCACGTGATCGACTACACACAACAGGATTTCGCCGAAGGTGAGTCCTACGACGTCGTCTTCGATGCGGTGGACAAGCTGGCGTCGTCGCGGGGCAGGAAGGCTCTGAAGAAGAATGGCATCTACCTCAACGTCAACTCGGACTCCGGATCCGGCGGCGGCGGGAGTCCCGAGGATCTGGTGTTCCTGACAGATCTGATCGAGCATGGGAAGATCCGGGCGGTCATCGACAGGTGCTATCCGCTGGACGAGATCGTCGAGGCACACAGGTATGTCGAGCAGGGGCACAAGAAGGGGCATGTGGTCGTTTCCGTCGCGGAGCAGGGGGCAGCCTGCCGCGTCCACCCCCCCAAGGCACCGGGATCTTGAGTGTCCGAGTATCTCAGGCACTCGGGGGCAGGGGGACCGGTGACCAAGGGGTGATGTGCTCGATCCGCCGCAGCCAGCTGCCCAACCATGGCATCAAGCTGACGCGCCGCAAGTGATTGCGGCTGGCGCTCTTCGTTTCGGCGCGCAGCTTATGCCAACAATGTTGGGCAGGGCTACGCTCGGCAACGGGAGACCCAGATCTCGCATAGTGCGCTTCAAGTACGTGTTAGCTGCAGGAGACTCGTCAGTCGCGCTCAAGAATGGAGTGGAGAATGAATACGAACGAACGGACCGCCGGAATGCCAAGTATGCAGACAAGACTCTCAACCTTCTGGATATTCATTATGTTCAACATGGTCTTCGCGGATATCCTCTCATTCATGTATCCCGGAGCCCTGAAGGAAGTGCTGACCGGATACGCCGGCGGAATCCATGTCACTCCAGGCTTTCTGTTGGGAGCGGCAGTAGTGACTGAGATCCCGATCGCCATGATCGTGCTGTCCCGGGTACTGAAGCACGGAGCGAATCGGTGGGCGAACATCGGGGCAGGTGTGATCACCATCGCGTACGTCATAGGTGGTGGATCGCTCAATCAGATCCACTACATCTTCTTTGCAGCTATGGAGGTCGCGTGCGCTCTGCTGATCGTCTGGTACGCGTGGAAGTGGCGTAACCCTGATACCTCAACGATCCCGGCCGTCGCGGTCGACGTCGAGAGATGACTGCGCCTGCGCGACAAGCGCATCAACCTGTCAAACCTCGGCAGGAAGTGCACTGTTCCCTTGAGGCCGTTCCGGCCTCGGTTTGCAAACCTCATGGAGGAGGGAGACCACGATGACTTCAGAACCCGCGCCCTACGCCGCCCGCCTCGACATCGACTACCCGGAGAAGCTCGATCGGCTCACGACCTTCTTCCGGGTGCTCTGGATCATCCCAATCGCCATCGTCTACGGCGTGCTCTCCTCCACCGCAACGTGGACGGAGGTCACCCACAGCGGCGCCACGATTACGAAGACCGGCGGGGGGATCGCCAGCGGTCTCTCCTTCGCGACCCTGCTGCTGCTCCTGTTCCGGCAGAGGTACCCGCGCTGGTGGTTCGACTTCGCGCGGGAGTTCACACGCTTCGGGGCGCGGGTCTGCGCCTATTTCGTCCTGCTCACCGACACGTATCCTTCGACGACTGACGAACAGTCGGTGCACCTCGAGATCGACTACCCCGACGTCGAGCGCGACCTCACCCGCTGGATGCCACTGGTGAAGTGGCTGCTGGCCATCCCACACTACATCGTGCTCTTCGTGCTTCTCATCGGCGCCGTCTTCGCGGTGATCATCGCCTGGTTCGCCATCCTCTTCACCGGGCGGTATCCGCGCGGGCTCTTCGACTACGTCGTCGGCGTCGGGAGGTGGTCACTGCGGGTCGAGGCCTACGCCTTCCTGCTCGTCACCGACCGCTACCCGCCGTTCACTCTTGAACCGTCAATCAAGGCGGCCGAGTCGCCGCTCCCGCCGGCACCGCTCCCGCCGGCCCAGTGGTACGCGGACCCCACCGGCCGCCACGCGCACCGCTACTGGGACGGCGCTCAGTGGACGCCGCAGGTGGCGGACGACGGGCGGACCGCGGTCGATCCGCTTGGCGCTCCCGGTTCAGGCCCTCCGGACTGAGCGCGCAAGCGCCGCCGGCTTCGCAGCCGGCGTACCAGCCGGCGCAGAAGAGGACCATGTCTGAACGGCACCGGCGGCGTCCCCCCGCGGGGGCATGCCGCCGGTGCCTTTCACTCAACCGTTATGACTACGTTTCCCTTCTTGTGTCCCTGGTCGACGTAGCGGTGAGCTTCGACGATGCGCTCAAGCGGGTAGCGCCGGTCTATAGCCGAACGCAGTGCTCCCTCCTCGATCAAGCCTTTGAGGAAGACGAGGTCGTCGGCTTTTTCGCTCGGGTGTTCTCCGGTGACGATTGTCTTGCCGCTGGTCAGGGCTGCCCACCGCATGGGAAGGGTGCGTACCGGCGTGGTGGCGTTCAGGTAGATGCCTTTCCTCTTTAACGCCCTCATGCAGTCGGGGAAGGAGCCCTTGTCCACAGCCACGAAAATGACGTCGTAGGCTTCGCCCTTGGCGGCGAAGTCTTCCTTTGTGTAGTCGATTGCGTTATCGGCACCAAGGGATTTCACCAGTTCGAGATTCGAGCTGCCACAAACGCCGGTGACGTCCGCTCCGTAGTATTTGGCGAGCTGTACGGCGAACGTACCGACGCTGCCCGAGGCCCCGTAGACGAGGACTCTTTGGCCGCTCTTGATGTTCGCCTTCTTGAGAAAATGCAGGGCCGCGCGGGCTCCGATCGGCACGGCAGCGGCTTCCTCGTAGGTCATGTTGGTCGGCTTTACGGCACTCACGCCGGTTTCGGGGAGGCACGTGTACTCGGCGTAGGCGCCGAATCTCATGAGGGTCGCGGCGAAGATCCGATCGCCCTTTTTGAATCTGGTCACGTCTTTGCCTGTCTCTTCGATTTCCCCGGAGAGCTCGCCGCCGAGAATCGGCCGTCTGGGCTTCAGTACGCCGAGGGCCAGACGGGCGGGGATCCAGAACGAGAGGGGCACCGTGAAGCTCCTGCACCGGGAGTCTGCCGCCGATACGGTGGTCGCGTGCACTCGTATCAACACTTCATTGTCCCGGGGAACCGGTTTTCCCACTTCAGCGAGACGTAGGACTTCTGGTGGGCCGTACTGTGTGTAGACGATCGCTTTCATGGGCACTCCCTATCTTCTTGCCAGCACGGTCCGGCTCCGGCTCCTCTTTCTTCCTTTGCCCGGTATTCTTGTCGTTCCCGGTAGCCTCGGCCCTGGGCGATGACAGGCAATTCGAGTCGGTTCCCCGCGTCGTGCTTGTCGCCATGACGTAGCGTTCCGCTGGCGTGCCGTCAAGAAACGGTTTACATGATAATGCCGTGCTTGCTCATTGTCGGTCGGTCGCTGATTTTCGACGACGATCGCGGGAGCCCCTAACTCTGGTTTGCAGCTGCCAAGCGCCTGAAACTCTTGGCCTTGACCTGACACGTCTTGGTGTGTTGCGCTTGCAGCTGAAACCATGCTCGTTAGGCGGAGAAGACGCCGCAGGGGGGCTGAGAGGCACAGCCTGCCATCAATCGCGGTCGGCATGCCTCATCGACGGGAGGAGGGACCGGGATGTCTCCCAACATCACCGATCACCTGGCACAGGACAAGATGGCCAGAATCACGGGCGGCTTCTACCTCGCATACATGCTGGCTTCCGTGCTTGCCACCATGCTGGGGCAAATCGGGCTGGGTACAGCGCAGCAGGTCTACCAGGCGATCGTCACGAATGAGGGGTCGTTCCGTCTGGGTCTTGTCATCGCGTTGATAACAGGGTTCCTCTTTCTCA
>JADGOB010000197.1 GCA_017883185.1 Acidobacteriota bacterium | reverse complement strand
GCGCTAGAATCGCGCCGTGTCAGCACCGACACCTCGGCGTGAGTTCCGACCCTTCTGCGTGAGCTCCCGACTCTTCTGCGTGAGTTCCGACCCTTCTGCGTGAGTTCCGACCCGTCTGCGTGAGTTCCCGACTACGCGAGTAAATCGATGTAAGATCACGAGTTTGCCGTCGGGTTGCGGGGGTCGTCCAGGGGGAGATGTATGCCGGGGTTCACGCCGGGCGCCAGGTTTCAGCCGCCGTACTTTGCCTTCAGTCGCAGGCCGCTCTGGGAGCGTGCGATCGCGATGGTCGAACGACGCGTCAAGGGCGCCATGTTCGGCTGCCGCATGTGCGGCAACTGCCTGCTGCAGGAAACGGCGTTCATCTGCCCGATGGAATGCCCCAAGGGGCTGCGAAACGGCCCGTGCGGCGGATCCACGCCCGAGAGCTGCTACGTCGATCCCACGCGGCCGTGCATCTGGCACCGCATCTACGAGCGCGCGGAGCGACGAGGCACGAGCAGCCGCCTGCTCGAGGTGCTGCCGCCGCTCGACTGGTCGCGCGTCGGCCGCGAGACCTGGTTCGAGGTGCTGCAGAAGGCCCGCGAGCGCGGGATCGGGGCCGCGTTCGCGAGCGTGATCTCCGGGCCCGAGAAGCGCCGCGCGTTCTGGGACCCGCTGTTCCGTGAGATCCGCCAGCCGTTCTGGTGGATGGGCGACGACCAGCCGCACCCCGCGCGTCCGCACCAGCCGGTCTCGACGCTCGAGCAGAAGCTGGCCGCCGGCCAGTTCGTCGTGACCAGCGAAGTGGCGCCGCCGCTCTCCGTTGCGCCAGATGAGCTGACGCGCACGTTGAACATCCTGCGCGATTACATCGACGCCGCGAACTTCACCGACAATCCGTCCGCCACGCCACGCATGTCGTCGCTCGCCTGTTCGGCCCTCGCCATCGCGCAGGGCGTCGAGCCGGTGATGCAGATCGCTGCGCGCGACCGCACGCGCATGGGGCTGCAGGCCGAGATCCTCGGCGCAGCCGCGCTTGGCATCCGCAATGTCCTGTGCCTGACAGGTGATCATCCGCGCCTCGGCCCGGCGCCGCACGGGCGCATGGACATCTGGGACCTCGACTCGATCCAGATGCTCTGGATTCTGCGCCGCATGCGCGACGCGAAGATGTACCTCGACGGCCGCACCATCGCCAACCCGCCGCGCCTGTTCCTCGGCGCGGCCGCGTCACCGTGCGCGTCCACGCCGCGGATACAGGCCGAGCGCGAACTGAAGAAGGTCCACGCCGGCGCGCAGTTCTTCCAGAGCAACCTGGTGTACGACGTGGACGCCTTCGAGCGGTATCTCGAGGGCCTCGACAAGGCCGGAGTGCTCGCCAACGCGCCGTTCCTCGCCGGGATCACGCCGGTTCGCAGTGCGCGCGCGGCCCGCGCGATGACGCAGGTGCCCGGCATCAGGATTCCCGACGCGCTCATCTCGCGCCTGGAACGGTCGGCCGATCCGCAGGAGGAAGGCTTTCAAATCTCGCTCGAGATCATCGAGCGCGTCCGCAAGATGCAGGGCGTCCGCGGCGTGCACATCATGGCCGTCGGCTGGGAGTTGATCGTCCCGCGGCTGGTGCGCGAAGGCGCGTTGAAAGAGCTGCCGGCTCGTCTCACCGAGGCAGGCGCCGAGGCGATCACCGTGCGCACGCGAAGCCGCGGCGCGAGGTCCGCGGCGCGTCCGCCGGCGGATCACACCGAGCGCGGGTATCTCGACGCGATCGCGGCGAAGGTGGTGGTGTTCGACGGCGCGATGGGGACGGAGGTCCAGAAGCACAACCTCTCCGCGGCCGATTTCGGCGGCGAGCGGTATGCCGGCTGCAACGACTGCCTCGTCCTGCAGAAGCCCGAGATCATCGAGGCCATCCACGCCTCGTATCTCGAGGCTGGCGCGGACGTGATCGAGACGTGCACGTTCCGATCGAACCGCATCACCATGGCCGAGTACGGCCTCGAGACCCGGGTGGCGGAGATCAACAAGGCCGCAGCAGCGATCGCCCGCCGCGTGGCCGACGCGTACTCCGCCCGCGGCCACCGGCGCTTTGTCGCCGGGTCGATCGGCCCGAGCGGCAAGCTCCCATCGTCCTCGGACCCGGAGCTGTCGCGCATCTCGTTCGACGAGCTGGCCGACGTCTTCGCCGAGCAGGCCGAGGCGCTGATGGACGGCGACTGCGACCTGCTGATCGTCGAGACCTCGCAGGACATGCTCGAGGTGAAGGCGGCCGTCATGGGCGTGCAGGACGCCTTCGCGCGCACCGGCCGCAAGATCCCGCTCCAGGTGCAGGTGACCCTCGACGCGAACGGCCGCATGCTGCTCGGCACCGACACGCCCGCCGTACTGGCCACGCTCGAGCGGATGCCGATCGACGTCATCGGCGTCAACTGCTCCACCGGCCCGGACTTCATGCGTGCGCCGCTGGCGTACCTCGGCGAGCACTCTTCGCTCCCGGTCTCGTGCCTGCCCAACGCGGGACTGCCGCAGAACGTCGACGGCCAGGCCGTCTACCCGTTGCAGCCCGACGAGTTCGCGCGGGACATGGTGGAGTTCGTCGAGCGGTTCGGCCTCAACGTGGCGGGCGGCTGCTGCGGGACGACGCCGGAGCACATCCGCGCGCTGGCGAAGCGCCTGGCCGCGCGCAAGCCGCGCCCGCGCACCAACCCGCCGCTCGCGCTGGTCTCCTCTGGCATGACCACCGCCAGCCTCGCGCAGAACCCGCCGCCGATGCTCATCGGCGAACGGCTGAACGCGCAGGGCAGCAAGAAGATGAAGGAGTTGCTGCTGGCCGACGACTACGCGGGGATTGCGGCACTCGGCCGCGAGCAGATCGACGGCGGCGCGCACACGCTCGACATCTGCGTGGCGATGACCGAGCGCCGCGACGAAGCGAACCTGATGGCGCAGGTCGTGAAGAAGCTGAGCCAGACCGTCGAGGCGCCGCTTGTCATCGACACCACCGAGGCCGAGGTGCTGGAAGTGGCCCTCGAAGCCGCGCCCGGCCGCGTGATTGTCAATGCCGTGAACATGGAGAACGGCCGCCAGCGGCTCGACGCGATGCTGCCGCTCGTCCGCGACTATGGCGCGGCCACCATTGCGCTCACGATCGACGAGCACGGCATGGCGCGCACGGCCGACCGCAAGGTGGAGATCGCGCGCAAGATCTACGACATCGCCACGCGTGAGTACGGCCTGCTGCCCGACGCGCTCATCTTCGACGCGCTCACCTTCACTCTTGCGACCGGCGATCGCGAGAGCGCCAACACGGCGGTCGAGACGCTCGAGGGCATCCGGCGGATCAAGGCGGAACTTCCCGGCGTGCTCACGTCGCTCGGCGTCTCGAATGTCTCCTACGGCTTCAAGCCGGCCGCGCGCTGGGTGCTCAACAGCGTGTTCCTCTATCACTCCGTCCAGGCCGGCCTCGACATGGCCATTGTCAATCCCAAGCAGGTGACGCCGTACGCCGACATCCCTGCCGCGCAGCGGGAGCTGGCCGAAGACCTGTTGTTCAATCGCCGGCCGGACGCGACAGCCAGGTTCATCGCTTTCTACGAAGGCGCGAAGGCGCGCCAGGCGGCGGCGATCGATCCGACCGCGAAGTTGTCGCCGGCCGAGCGGCTCCAGTGGCGCATCCTCCACCGGCAGCCGGAAGGGTGCGAAGCGGACATCGACGCGGTGGTGGCCGAGGGCGTGCGCGAGATCACCGGCATCGCGAACTTCCCGATGCAGCCGGGCTACCGGTATCCGAACGCCGACACGTCCGCGGTGGCCGTGCGCGTGCTGAACCAGGTGCTGTTGCCGGCGATGAAGCAGGTGGGCGACAGGTTCGGCTGCGGCGAGCTCATCCTCCCCTTCGTGCTCCAGTCTGCCGAGGCGATGAAGCACGCCGTGTCGCACCTGGAACGCTACCTCGAGAAGAACGAAGGCGTGGCGAAGGGGCGCGTGGTGCTGGCCACCGTGTACGGCGACGTCCACGACATCGGGAAGAATCTGATCAAGACCATCCTGGCCAACAACGGGTACGCCGTGCACGACCTGGGCAAGCAGGTGATGGTCAACACGATCGTCGATCAGGCGATCGAGCTGAAGGCCGACGCAATTGGCCTCTCTGCCCTGCTGGTGTCGACCTCGCGCCAGATGCCGCTTGTCGTGCGCGAGTTGGACCGCCGCGGCCTCGCCATCCCGCTGCTCGTCGGCGGCGCCGCAATCAACCGCGAGTTCGGCCGTGACATCACCTACATCGAGGACCGGCCGTATGCGGGCGGCGTGCTCTATTGCCGCGACGCCTTCGAGGGGCTCGAGACCGTCGATCGGCTGATCGATCCCGCGGCGCGCAAAGAACTGCTCGAAACCGAGCGGCGCGCTGCGCGGGTGCGCCACCAGCCGGTCGCTGCCGATGCAAGCGACGTCACCCGGTCCGCCGTCGAGGCGCGCGTCGAAGACGTGCCCGAGCCGCCGTTCTGGGGCCCCCGCACCGTCCCGGAGCTTGGGCTCGATGACGTGTTCCAGCACCTGAACGAAACCCGGCTGTTCAAGGTATCGTGGGGTGGCGGCGGATCTCCGGGCAGGGGGGGCGGCGGCGCGCCGGGTCGCGGCGACGCGGCGTCGCCCAGGCGAACCGCAGTTGTCGGGGCGCCCAGTGGTACCCCCATTGTAGGGGCGACCGGCGGTCGCCCGGACTGGAAACACCTTCGTGCCGAGTTCTCCGAGCGCCTCGCGCGCATGAAGCGGGAGGCGGCCGACAACCGCTGGCTCGCCCCGGCGGCCGTTTACGGCTACTTCCCCGTGCAGTCGGAGGGGAACCAGGTCGTGGTCTTCGATCCGGCCGACCGCGCGCGCGAGCTGGTCCGGTTCACCTTCCCGCGTCAGCGGGGCGAGGATCGGCTGTGCCTGGCCGACTACTTCCTGCCGATCGGGTCGGAGAGGATGGACGTCGTGGCGGTGCAGGTGGTGACCGTCGGGTCAGCCGCGACAGCGCGCTTCGACGCGATGGACGGGAAGAACGAATACAGCGAGGCCTACTTCTCGCACGGCCTGGCCGTCCAGACCGCCGAGGCGGCCACCGAGCTCGTCTTCGCCCGTATCCGCGAGGAGTTGGCGCTGCCCGAAGGTCGCGGCGTCCGCTTCGCATGGGGCTTCGGCGCGCTGCCGGACGTGGAGGAGCACCGCAAGCTGTTCGAGTTGCTGCCGGCCGAGCAGGACCTGGGCATGACCCTGACCAGCGCCGGCCAGTTGATCCCGGAACAGTCCACCGCGACGCTGCTGTGGTCCACCACCCGGGGGCGCACTACTTCAAGGTGTGAGCGCGGGGCCGCCTCACCGCCCGGCGAGTACCGGCGAGCCGTCGTGTTAAGACTGACCGCGTCAGTTCCCGACGCCTCATCGTCAGTTCCGACTCCTCTGCGTCAGTTCCGACCCTTCTGCGTGAGTTCCGACCCGTCGTCGTCAGTTCCCGGCATGCCCATTGAGTAGCCGCTTCGTTCGCGCTAATATAGCCATGTGAAAAGAGCCAGTATTACCGAAGCCAAGAACCAGCTGAGCGCGTTGATCGACCGGGTGCGCCATGGCGAGTCCGTCATCATCGAGGACCGTGGCGTGCCGGTGGCCAGGCTCGACTCGATGCCAGGCCTTTCCGAAGATGACGAAGGGCGAATCGCCCGCCTCGAGCGCGCTCATCTGGCGCGCCGCCCGGAGACCCCAACGCCCAGATCGGTCCTCAGAACCCCCCCGCCGCGCCCGTCGAACGGAGCCCGGATCAGCCAGCTCGTGGTGGATGAGCGAGCGGAGGGTCGATGAGGTTCTGGGACACCTCGGCGATCGTTCCGTTGCTGGCCGAGGAACCGGTCACCGCGGCCGCCGCACGTCTCTATGCCGAGCAGGCGGCCATTGTGTGGTGGGCTACCGTCGTGGAGTGCGGCTCGGCGATCGCCCGGTTGGAGCGTGAGGGACGCCTCACGGGCGGGCAGGCAGCCGAGTCGTTCGCCAGGCTCGATGCGCTTCGTGCAAGCTGGGTGGAGATTGAGGCGGGAGACGAAGTGCGCGACGTGGCCCGTCGCATGCTGCGTGTTCACCCGCTTCGCGCCGCCGACGCGCTGCAGCTCGCCGCGGCCTGGCTCGGTTCGGAACGCCGCCCGAACACGCTTCCGTTTGTGACACTGGACGACCGCCTCGAGGCCGCCGCCCTCCGCGAAGGCTTCCCGCTGGTGGAGATCTGAACCCGACCCGTCATCGTCCGTCCCGACCCCTCATCGTCAGCTCCGACCCCTCTGCGTCAGTTCCGACTCCTCTGCGTCAGTTCCGACCCCTCTGCGTCAGTTCCGACTCCGCATTCTTCGCGCCGCTGATCTCCTTGCCTTTCGATGACGCGTGCGCGGAACACTGCGGCGTTCTGCGGGCGTCCCTGGCAGCCGCAGGCCGTCCCATCGGACCCAACGACCGGTATTTAGCTATCTGCCATGAACGCGGCGAGGGCGATGAGGTAGGCGGCAGACGCGTCAGCAACGGGGCGCGGAAGCCCCAGTGCTGACTCGGTCTATGACCCCGAGGTGATCCGTCAGCTCAGCAGTTTGCGTCATCAGCCGCCGGACTCGCCGTGGGCGTAGGCGGGCTACCGGCCGCTTGCGGGAGAAAGCGAAACGGGCAAAGGAATCATGCGGCCACGACGTAGAGGGCAGTCGGTATTGACGGCTGCGTGCCCCCGCAACCAACTTTACTTGCAGGTGGAGGTCGTCGGTATCCGATGACCTCCACTTCGCATTTCTGGCCGCACTCAGCATCGCCGCCAGATTCCCCTTCAAATCGATTTGGAGCACGCCATCGCGGGGCGTCAGCGTGATCTCATCGAATCAGGCCGCGCAGCACTTCCGTCGCTTCTGAACGGCTTTCTACGCCTTCGAGTGCCTCGGCAAGCTGGGTGACCT
>JADGOB010000196.1 GCA_017883185.1 Acidobacteriota bacterium | reverse complement strand
TTTTTGGCCGAGAATCCAGGCCTCGAGATGGCTTGGAGATTGCACAATCTCGCCCCGGAGGCATTTCGCATGCGACGAACACGACGACTGGTCATGCTGATGGCCGTGATTCCAATGGCACTGGCACTCGTCTCCTCGACCGCGGAGGCGCAGCGGCGCCACGGCGGGGTTCGATCTGGACGGCCCGGCGGCGGGGTCGTCGTTCGCGGCTACTTCGGCTACCCGTACGGGAGTCCGTTCTGGGATCCGTTCTGGGCCGGTCCCTCTCGCTACGGCTATCCGTTCTACGGCTACTGGGGTGCGGAATACGACGATAGCGCGGAGGTGCGGCTCGAGGTGAAACCGAAGGAGGCGCAGGTCTACGTGGACGGCTACTACGCCGGGATCGTGGACGACTTCGACGGCGTCTTTCAGCGCCTGCACGTTTGGCCCGGCGAGCACGAGCTGGTGCTGTACCTGAAGGGGTATCGCACGGTGAAGCAGAGCGTCCGCCTGGGTGTCAGCGAGGGCTCGCGCATCCGCTACACGCTGGAGCCGCTGGCCGCCGGTGAATCGAACGAGCCGCCGCCCCAGCCGCGGGCCGTACAGGTTGAGGCCGCGCAGCCGCCGCAGCAGCAACCGGACTCCAATGCCTTCGGCCGCCCGGTTCCGCGACGCCCCGGCCAGCCAGGCCCGCGACGCCCAGGCCCGCCTGATGCGCCGCGCCAGCCTGCGGAACCGGGGCGCCCGACACCCCTGGCCACCGACGAGAGCGCGGTCGAACAGGGCCAGGGATTCGGATCGCTGGTAGTCCGCGTCCAGCCCTCGGGCGCCGACGTTTTGATTGACGGCGAACGCTGGCAGGGCCCCGAAGACGCGGAACGCCTCGTGGTCCAGGTCTCCGAGGGCACGCACAAAATCGAAGTCCGCAAGGAAGGCTACGTCCCGTTCTCGACGACGGTTCGCGTGCGGCGAGGAGAGACGGCGCCGATCAACGTCAGCCTGCCCCCGCGCGGCGAGTGATCGAAGAGGGTTTCGCGGTGAGCGAACTCGTCACTTCGACAGTCATCGCCATGTCGGCGTGCCTGTTGGTGGCTGGCGCGGCCACGGCCGCGGCCAGCCCGCAGGCGCCCACGTCGTCAGTCCAGGACCGGGCCGCGCAGGCCCCGCAGGCCGGACCGCTGGTGGTCGAACCGATCAACAACGGGTTCGTGATCATACCCGAGGTCAAGTTCACGAAGATCAGCGAGAAGAACAAGCTGCTCGTTGGGGCCTACGGCGGGTGGCTGCTGAACAAGACGTTCCTGCTCGGGGCGGGCGGCTACTGGCTGGCCGACCGGAAATCAAGCGACGGCAGCCGCATGGGCTACGGCGGCTTCGTGGCCGGGTGGACCGCTCCCCTGGGAAGCGCCGTCCGGGTGGGCGCTCGCGGGCTGTTCGGCATGGGACAGGCGCGTCTCACCGCTGACGTGACTTACTGCAACTCCGACTGCTTCGGCTGGGATCACATGCACGGCGGGCCTCCCAGCTCCGGTTTCACCGGGGTCCGACGCGTGATCTTCGATCAGCACTTCATCGTCTTCGAGCCGCAGGCGACGGCCGTCATCCGGCTCGGAAGCAAGGTAGCGCTGGACATGGGCGGCGGGTATCGCGTGATTGGCGCGGCGGACGGGTTGGAGAAGCAACTCCGCGGCCCGTTCGGCAGCGTCGGCGTCAGGTTCGGACCGTTCTGAACGGCCCCTACTTCTTCTTCTTCCCCGCCCACGTTGACGTGCCGAAGGTGCCGAACTCGATCGCGCCGGACATCGTGTCCCCGTCGATCGTGCCGCTGTAGGTGATCGTCTCGGGATGGGACTGATATACTCCACCCATCGATGCGCGCCTTGCCGAGCGGAACGAACGCCCCGGGTGCCGACGGTCCCAGATCGCCGGTGAAGCCGCCGCTCAAGTGGGCGGGCGGCAAGCGATGGCAACTGCCGCACATGCGTGACCTGTGGCAACCACACGCGCATCGGCGCCTGGTGGAGCCGTTCTGCGGTGGCCTGGCCATCACCCTCGGGCTGGCGCCTCGCCGGGCGCTGTTGAACGACATCAACCCGCACGTCATCAACTTCTATACGTGGGCACGGCGCGGGTTGACGATCGACCTGCCGTTGGAAAACCAGAGCGAGGCGTTTTATACGTTCCGCGCGCGCTTCAACGCGTTGATCGCCAACGGCGGCGCGGGAGGGCGCGAGGCGGCGGCGCTGTTCTACTACCTGAATCGGACGGGGTTCAACGGCCTCTGCCGGTTCAACAGCCGGGGAGAGTTCAACGTCCCGTTTGGCCGCTACGCCCGGATCCGGTATCAAAAAGACTTCTCGCTGTTCCGGTCGGCATTCAGCGGGTGGACGTTCCGGACGGGTGACTTCCAGGATGTGCCGCTTCGGCCCGACGACTTCGTCTATGCCGACCCGCCCTACGATGTGCCGTTCACGCACTACGCCCGGCAGGCGTTCTGCTGGGACGACCAGGTGCGAACGGCGGAGTGGCTGGCGGCCCATCCGGGCCCGGTCGTGCTCACGAACCAGGCGACCGACCGGGTCATCAGCCTTTACTCCAGCCTGGGTTACGCCCTCCGCGAACTGTCGGCGCCGCGCCGGATCAGCTGCACGGGCGACCGAGCGGCCGCAACCGAGGTGCTGGCGTCGAAGAACCTGTGATGGCGCGGAGCACACCTCGGTATGTGCTATTCTAATGAATTAATCACGATAAGGCCCTGCGCGAGGCGTGCATGCCGTGCGACCCTCTCGATTTGACCCTTGACGTCGTGCCCCGATCCAGGTTCGACATGGTGGACCTCCGGGGCCTCGTGTCCGCCATCCACGGCGCCGCGCTGGCCGCTTTCCCGCAGTGCCTGTACTGGTCCTCGCACACGACGGCCGGATTCCTCGATCGCAGCGTCGCCTCGCGGCTGCTTCAGAGGCCAGGCGTGGTCGCCTACATCGACGCCTTTCGCGCGATCTTCCCCGAAGGCGCGGACTACGAGCACGATCGGCTCGATCGCCGCCTGGAACTGGCGCCCGCGCAGCGCGAGGTGGAGCCGAAGAACGCCGATTCCCACCTGGCGTTCATCGCCGCCGGTCTCCGGACCTGCGTCACTTACGCCAACAGGCCCAACGAGCCGGTGTGCTTCGTGGATCTCGACGGCATGAACGCGGGCCGGCCGCGCTGCCGCCACACCAGGGTCATCGGCTACCACCGCGAAGAAATCGTGGCGCGACACCAGATCGAGGTCCCGGTGTCCACCCACCCGATGGACTCGATCAACCTGAAGGACCCCCGCCTTGGCGTCGGGCAGGAACTGGCCGAGTTCGTCCACCGGCACGGTGTGCCCAAGGGGCGGCTGCGCCTCTCGTTGCACGCCGGCGAGCGCCACGCAGGCCTGACGGTGAACGAGTACGAAACGCTGCTGATGCGGCACGATCTGCTGGACGTGCTGCGCGATCCCCTCCGGTTCGCGATCGAGAAGGGGCGCCACGCGCTTGCCGACCCGCGCGCGGTGCCGGCAAAGACCCTCGGCTACGCGAAGTACGACCTGGTGCGCGTAATGAACCAGGTGGTCGATCGGTTGGGCCTCAGCGAGTCGCTCGTCGAACGGTTGCTCGCCCGCACGCTGGCGGTGCCAGCCAACCGGTTCCTCCGCATGAAGCGCTCGGTCAACCTGCTGGTGTCCGACGAGGGGCTCGGGGAGGGCTCGCTGGTGGAAGGCACCTACCAGAGCACGATTCTCGTCCAGTGGCATCGCGCGCCGCGCCAGTCGCGGATGCTCGACGTCACGTTGACGCGCCTTCACTAGGCCGCCCACGACAGCGAGTATCCGCGCCGTCCTGTCAGCCCCCCGCACCGCAGCCCGCCTCCGTGGTCACCATCCGGATGCTGCCTGCAGTCCGACTCTGTCATCTTGCCGCGGCCCTCGTCGCGCGCGCCCGCCACGTGGCACGCCGACCTCTCGGCCGGCCTCATCGTGGACTCGATAATCGGGCCGGCCTTCGTCGGCGGGAGCGCCGGCCCGTACGGGCACCGCCGCCTTTACGTCTCGCTCGGCCCGCTGTTCCGGTGACCTCCGAGTGGCTGAGTGGCTTGACCGCTCTCCCCGATCAGCGTAAGTTGGAATTGGCCTAAATCCTGCGCCTTCGGCTGGGATGCGGGGGAACCACTGCAGGATGCACCACGATCCTGCTGGGGCGTATTGACACCGGGTGAACCCAGGCGTCATAGGACACTTCCGGTCCGAGCCCGTCAGCTCACCTCGCCGGCCCTACGGAAGGGCACATGACTGAGACCGCCTCCCCCAAGGCGAACGACCGCGTACGCGTCGTTGTCGCCACCACCGTCTTCCTTTCGTTCATTTCTCTGTGGCGCGCCGCAGCCATCGTCCTTGGGGACCTCGGCTCGTCGGCGTTCTACGCGGGCGGCATTGCCGAGCAGGCCGTGGGGAAGGCGGCGCCGTGGTTCATCCTCGGCGTGATGCTCTTCTCGTATGCCGTGCGAGCGATCTACACCGAGAGTTCGATCATGTTCGTCCGCGGCGGCGTGTACCGCGTCGTCAAGGAGGCGATGGGCGGGACACTCGGCAAGATCTCGGTGTCGGCGCTGCTGTTCGACTACGTGCTGACCGGCCCCATCAGTGCCGTCTCGGCCGGGCAATACATCGTCGGGCTGATCAACGACGTCTCGCAGCGGGCCGGCATTCCGCTGACGCTCCCAAGGAATACAACCTCGGCGGTGATTGCGGCCTGCATCATCGTCTACTTCTGGTGGCGCAATACCCAGGGGCTGCGTGAGTCGAGTTCCGATGCGCTCCGCATCGTGCAGATCACCACCGTGATGGTGGTCGTCCTGCTCCTGTGGTCTGGCCTCACGCTGGTCCTGCGAGGCGGGCACCTGCCGCCGCCACCAACGCTGCCCAACCTCCGGTTCTCGAAGGAGGCGCTCGGCTGGTTGAACGGGACCATCTGGCCCACGTTCACTTCGATTGCCATCCTGGTTGGCCTCGGTCACGCCTTCCTGGCACTGAGTGGATGGGAGACGCTGGCGCAGGTCTATCGTGAGATCGAGCATCCCAAGCCGCTGAACCTGCGGAAGGCTGGGATTGCCGTCCTCATCTACAGCGTCGTCTTCACCGCGTCGGTCAGCTTCCTGGCGGTCGCGTTCATCCCGGATGATGTGCGAGGGCACTTCAGCGACAACCTCATCTCGGGCATCGCCATGCACCTGGTGGGCCCGCTGGGTCTGCGGCTGCTCTTCCAGGCGTTCGTGGTCGTCGTTGGGTTCCTGATTCTGGCCGGCGGGGTCAACACGGCCATCGTCGGATCGAACGCCGTGGTGAACCGGATCTCGGAAGATGGGGTTCTGCCCGACTGGTTCCGGAAGCCGCACCGCACGTACGGCACGACGTCGCGGGTGTTGAACACGATCGTCGGGCTGCAATTGTTCACGCTGCTGGTGAGCGGCGGCGACGTGTACATCCTCGGCGAAGCGTACGCGTTCGGCGTGGTCTGGAGTTTCGCGCTCAAGAGCCTGGCAGTGTTGGTGCTCCGCTACCGGGAGCCTGAACCGCGCGAGTGGCGCGTGCCGCTGAACGTGACGATCAAGGGGATCGAGTTCCCTATCGGTCTCGGGCTGATAACCGCCACCTTGTTCGCGTTCGCCCTTGTCAACCTGTTTACCAAACAGCTCGCCACCATCTGGGGCGTCACCTTCACCGCGGTGCTGTACGGGGTCTTCGTGGTGTCGGAGCATCGCAACTCGAGGCGGCATGCACTCGGAGCGGCGAATCAAGACGGGCTCGACCAGTTTCAGTTGCTGCCGGCGGCCGACCTCGGTCTTGGCGAGGTGGCGGCGCGGCCCGGCAACATTCTGGTGCCCGTCCGCGACTACAACACGTTGGCTCACCTGAACTGGGTGTTGACTCATGTCAACACCGAGAAACACGATGTGGTGGCGATAACGGTGCGACTCCTCCAGGGGCCTGATGCCGGCTTCCAGGACTTCCACCAGTCGGAGCTGTTCACCGACTACGAGCAGTTGCTGTTTACCCGGGTGGTCGCGGTGGCGGAACGACAGGGCCGACCGGTCAAGCTGCTGGTGGTGCCGGCGGGTAACGTGTTCGACGCGGTCGCGCAGACCGCCGTGCGCCTGTCGTCGAGCCAGATCATCCTCGGTGATTCCGCGAAGTTTTCCGCGGCCGAACAGGCGCGGCTGCTCGGGCAGGCGTGGGAGCGCGCCGAGGGGAGCGATCGACTTCGCACACGGCTGCTCGCCTACAAGCTGAACGGCGAGATCCAGAACTTCCAGCTTGGTCCGCATGCTCCCACGTTGACGCTCGACGATCTCGACCTGATTCACAGGCTGTGGCTGGATGCGGTGGGAACCGTTGGGCTCGACGTCCACCATCGCGATGTCGTCCGGGCCGCGCTCGAGGAACTCGAGCAGGACCTGAAGAGCGGCAACCGCACGCGCGCGCTGGCTCGCATCGAGGAACAGGCGGCTCGCCCGCCCGGCACGCCGACCGCCCCCCCGCCTCTCGCGCCGGCACCGGTCGAATCACCGTCAGACCCAGGGGCGCACTGAGCCGCCGTTGACCGTGGCTCGCGACCGGCGGCTCGCGGCTGCCAGCTGGCTGCTGACAGCTGACAGCTTCTACTTGTGATTCTCAATTTCCCATTTTTTCGATTGCCAGTTTGGGTAGTCCGTATAATCGCAGCATGAGTGTTGCCCTTGGCTCCGACCGGCTGTTTGATTCAGGGATGCTGAAGGGCCGCCGAATCGGCATGGTGGCCAACCCGGCGTCGATCGACGCCTCGTTCCGCCATGTCGTGGATCGCGCAGCGTCCACGCCGGGCGTGACGCTGGCGGCTGTGTTCGGCCCTCAGCACGGCTTCCGGGCCGACGTGCAGGACAACATGATCGAGTCGCCGCACGTGCGGGATGCCAGGCGGCGCGTGCCGGTATACTCGCTCTACAGC
>JADGOB010000016.1 GCA_017883185.1 Acidobacteriota bacterium | reverse complement strand
GGGGGGGTCGGAACTGACGATGAAGAGTTCACGCTCCCGACTCGCGGTTTCGCGTCTAGATTAGGCTGACCGCCCTATTGTCTGGCCGTTCCAATTGCTCCCCCCCTGAGCGTGGGCTATTATTTAAAGATCACGACCCGGCTTTGCAGCCGGGTCCCGCCTCGCGGGCATGCCCTTGTTGTTGATCGCTGCCTGCGCCTGGCTGTGCTACGCCCCCTGACACGCCGACTGAGGGTTCAATGCGAATCGTTCTGGCGGACTTGAAGGGTCGCAAAGGATTCGTTTCGAAAGATACAGTCGCTGGCGGATACGGGTCGCGCTTCAAGCCGTTTTCGAAGACGACCGCCTGGGTGCATCTCTTCAAGCGGCAATACCACGACACGCCCAGCGTGCATCTGGCCTATATCGCCGCGATTTTTGCGCAGTCGGGACACGACGTCGTGTTCACCGCCGGCGGACTGGTGGACGGCGACCTGGCCATCGTCCTGTCGTCGCTGGTTGACTATCGCCACGAGACCGAATGGGCCGACGCCATGAGGACGCGAGGCGTTCGCGTCGGCTTCGCGGGCCTGGCAGCCTCCAAGATGCCGCACCTGTTTGCCGATCACGCGGATTTCATCCTGGACGGCGAACCCGAGGCGGCAATCGGCCGGCTCGCCAGGGGCGAGCGACTCGACGGCATCTGCAAGAGCGAGGCGATCATGGACCTCGACTCGCTGCCGTTCCCCCGCTGGGACCTGATCACGAAGGCGCGGCCGCTGGGCATCCAACTCTCGACGAGGCCGGTCGGCGGCGGATTCCCGCTGCTGGCCAGCCGGGGGTGCCCGGAGTTCTGCACGTATTGCCCGCATCGCATCCTCGCCGGCTACCGCGCGCGGTCGGTCCGCAACGTGGTGGATGAGATCGAGCAGATGTGCCAGCGGGCGCGCCGGCCGTACATCATCTTCCGTGACTCCCTCTTCTCCGAGAATCGCGAGCGCATCGTCGAGCTCTGTGACCAGATCCGGGCGCGCGGTCTGAGCGTGAGCTTCGAGTGCGAAACGCGCCTGGATCGCGTCGATGGCGAGCTGCTCCGGCTGATGCAGGCGGCCGGGTTGCGGACCATGAGCTTCGGTGTCGAGTCGGTCTCGCCGGAGGTACTGAAGAGGGTGGGGCGGCGTCCAATCCCGCCCAAACACCAGCGGCAGGTCATCGAGCACTGCCGCGAGCTGAGGATCGTGACGTCGGCGTTCTTCGTGCTCGGCTTCCCCACCGACGACTGGCAGTCGATCGCGGCCACGATCGACTTCGCGACCGACCTCAGCCCGACCTTCGCGCAGTTCAAGCTCCTGACGCCGTACCCCGGGACACCCCTGTGGAAGCAGATGGAGCCGCTCGTCTTCGAGAAGGACTGGGAGAAGTTCGACGGCTTCACGCCGACGTTCGAGCACCCGAACCTGACGTCCAAGGAACTGATGTTCCTGCTCGGCGCCGCCTACACCCATTTCTATATGCGCCCGTCGTACCTGGCGAACATGTTCAGGCTGCACAACACCGTCGTGCGTGGCTGGGTGGATCGAATGGACCGACGCGTCTCGGCGCGGATCACCAGGCGCGAAACCGAGATCATGGGACCTGTCACATGCTGACCGCCATCTCCCGTTACGGCGCGCGGGTGCACCCAACGACACAGCAGATCGTCGCAGCGTGCCGGGAGCGCGGCGAGTTCATCCAGGGGCCGCAAATCGCGGCATTCGAACAGGCGTTCGCGGCCCGGCTGGGCGCACACCATGCGATCACCGCGTCGTATGGCCGCATGGCGTTCTACTTCATCCTGAAGGCGCTGCAGTTCCCGGCGGGGTCGGAGATCATCCTCCCGGCGCTGACGTTCTGGGTGGTGCCTGAGCTCGCCCGGGTGGCCGGCCTGACGGTGCGGTTCGCCGACGTCGATCCCACGACGTTCTGCATGGACCCGGCCTCACTCGAGCGGGCGATCACCGAGAAGACGCGGGTGGTGGTGCCGACGCATCTCTACGGCCTTCCGTGCGACATGGACGCCATCCTCGACATTGCCGGGCGGCACAACCTGGCGGTCGTCGAGGATTGCGCGCACGCCCTTGGCGCGACCTACCGTGGCCGCCCGGTTGGCACGTTCGGCGACGGCGCGCTCTTCAGCTTCCAGACGCTGAAACCACTGAATTGCTATGGCGGCGGGATGGCGGTGGTCCGGGAGGCGGCGGTCGCGGAGCGCGTGCGGCAGCAGGTGGAAGCGCTCCCGTGGCCGGACGAGAAGAGGATCGCGAACAAGCTGCTCGTCGGGCGGCTGCAGCGGATCTTCACCCGGCCCCGGGTGTTCACCTTCACGGGGTTCCCGATTCTCTGGGTATCCAGTTATACCGGGGCGCAGCCCGACGTCTACCTTTGGGAGAAGATCCGGCCGTTGAGCCCGCTGCCTGAGGACTACCTGGAACGGTGCAGCAATGCCCAGGCAACGCTGGGGCTCGCCGGGCTCGACCTGCTCGACAGCTGGACCGCGGCCACGCGATCGCACGCCCACGCGATGACGGCCGCGCTGGCCGACGTGCCTGGCGTGCAGGTACCGACCGAGCCTCCCGAACGAACGCACGTCTACTACCAGTACTGCCTGTACGGTCCGGCCCGGGATGCGCTGGTGCGCGACTGCATCCGTCGCGGCGTCGATATCGAGACGCTCCATGTGGACGTGTGCACGCAACTGGACCTCTTCGCCGCCGAACGAGGTTCCGCGCCTGGTGCCGACAGGGCCGCGCAGGCGATCCAGGTGCCCGTCTACGCTTCGCTCACCGATCGCCAATTGCGTCGGGTCATGAAGGTCGTCCGTGAGGCGCTGACGAGCCGTCTCCAGGCGGCCCCGCCCGCGCCATCCCAGGCGGCCCGCCTGTGAATCCCGCCGACTGGCCCGGTGGCCTTGCATACATCGTCGTGTTCATCGCCGCGGCGCTCGAGGGCGAGGTGGTCTTCGTTACGGCCAGCGTACTGGTGGGCCGGGGCGAACTGCATCCGCTCGGCGTCCTGATTGCCGGGGCGCTCGGCGGATCGACGGGCGACCAGTTCTGCTACTACGCGTTGCGCGGGCGATTGCACCGATGGCTCGAACGGTTCCCGGGCATCGCGCGCCACCAGCGCGCGGTGGTCGCACGGGTTGAGCGCCACTCGACCATCATGGTGCTGGCCTGCCGATTCCTGCCGGGCCTGCGAGTGGCGATTCCCGCCGCCTGCGCCTACGGCGGCGTGCCGCCTCTGAAATTCAGCAGCCTGAACATGGTCAGCGCGCTCGTGTGGGCCTCGACGATCATGTCGATGGTAGCGTGGGGCGGACCGAGAGCGCTGGCGTGGATAGGCCTCGGGGGCTGGTGGGCGGTCCTGGTGCCAGGCGTCCTGATCGTGCTGTTCTTCCGGTGGCTCGGGAAGGCCTCGACCGCGCTCGAAGACAAGCCAGGGCGCGATACGCACTCGCCGTGACACGGGCGCAGCCTGCTGCGCCCCTGCCGAGAGGTCGCCGCGCCACGAACTGTCCCCTCCCGACCCATCATCGTCAGCACCGACTCTTCCTCGTCAGCACCGACCCTTCATCGTCAGCACCGACCCTTCCTCGTCAGCACCGACCCTTCATCGTCAGTTCCCGACTCCAATCCGTGGACACCACCGACTGATGACGCAGCCCGCGCAGCGGGGGCGGATGGGGCGACAGACGTTCTGTCCCCAGGTGACGAGGTACAGGTTGATGTCGGCCCACCACCGGCGGTCGGCCACGCGGTAGAGCGCCTGCTCGGTCTGCTCGGGCGTCCTGGTCGTCACCCAGCCAAGGCGGTTCGAGATCCGGTGGACGTGCGTGTCCACGCAGATGTTGTCCCGGCTCGCGAAGGCGAGGATCAGCACCAGGTTCGCGGTCTTCCTGCCGACGCCCGGCAACGTCAGCAGGTCCTCCATGGTTCCCGGCACACTCCCGCCAAAACGCTCGATCAGCAACCGGCAGGTCGCCTGCACGTGTCGCGCCTTGTTCCGGTAGAAGCTCACCGGGTAGACGAGCTTCTCGACCTGCCGCGTGGTGAGCAGGGCCATCTTCGCCGGCGTGGCCGCCACGCGGAACAAGCGCTCGGACGCGACGTGGGTCGTGGCGTCCTGCGTCCTGGCCGAGAGCAGCGTGCCGATGAGGATGTGGAACGCGTGGCGATGGCGCGACTCGGCGATCTTCTCGATGGCGGGGAGTTCGTGGTCCCTGATGGCGCGGGCCAGCGCGCGCATCACCTGGGGAACCTGGAGCAACCGGGGGGGCATGGGCAAGGTCTCCAGCGAGAGCGGGGCTATCCGAGCACGGGCGAGGGGATGCGACGGGTCAGGAGAACTGGCGGCTTCACGCGCGCGCCTTGTAAGCCTCGCGGCATTTCTCTGAGCAGAAATAGCGAACCTCGCCGCCGCGCTCGGTGAGGCTGACGGCGTTGGACGGAGGAAGGAACGTCCCGCAGACGGGATCGCGGACCATCTGGACGCCGCGCTCAGGCGACCCGCCTCGCCCGCCCTGGGGCAAGGTGGCGCCGTCGATGACGCCGGCCACCACGCGCCACAGCGCCCTGAGCACGAGCATCACGAGCAGGAGCAGCAGGACGAAGCGGAGCAGGATTCCCATGTCAGCTCTCGGCGACGCTACCCTTTGGACGCGGCCCCCGTGCCGGGCGTCTTCCCGCCGACTTCGGGATGAGCCGACTTCAGGCCCTCGATCGCACGCTTCGCTGTCTGGGCTTCCGCGGACGTGGGGGCCACCTGGATCAGCTTCTCCCAGGCCGCAGCCGCGCCCGGCAGATCCTGCTTTCCGAACGCGCGCACGATGCCCTGGTTGAGCAGGGTCTTGGCGTGTCCAGGATCAAGGCGCAGCGACTGCTCGAACTGCTGGAGGGCGCGGTCGGGCTGGTTCAGGTAGTAGAAGCTCACGCCGAGGTCGGTGCTGACATCCGGGTCTTTCGAGTTGAGCTTCAACGCCTCCTGGTACCAGTTCACCGCGTCGCTGTACCGTTCGGCGTCGAAATACAGATTCCCCAGGTCGATACGGACCTTCGGATCCAACGGATTCTTCTCCGCGGCGGCGCGCAGCGTCTGGACTTGCGCTTCGTCCAGAGGACGAGGCGCCTGCGCCGGAGGCATTGAGCCCTGCCCCGGGGCTCCCTGCGCCGGCTGGCTGATAGCAGCAGGCGCGGCCGCCACGTGCGGCGGGCGGATCTGCTGGCTGCCGAGCACCCAGCCGACGATCAGTCCGAAGAAAGCGCCAGCGACGGCGAGTACAATCGATTCTGGTTTCATGGCCAGTCCAAGTGGGGAATCACCTGATCATAACAGCGTGCGACGGAACCAGTCCACCAGCGACGCTGCAAGGTCTGGTTGACGGGTGATCATGGCGGTGCCATGCCCCGCGCCGTTCAGGATGCGAAGGTCCCGGACTCCAGGCCCCGAACGGGCGAGCTGTCGCGCCGAGTTCGTCGAGTAGTTATCTTCCTGGCTGACGATGAGCAGGGCCGGCCGGTCGGCGTACTTCTTGAATGCGGCTTCGGGCCGCAGGCCCCGGTAGTCGATGCCGGGCGACAACAGGGCCAGCGAACGGACGGTCGGATCGTTTGCGGCAAACAGGATTGCCAGGTTGGCACCGATCGAGGCGCCCGCGAACCCGATGCGGTTGGGCGCCACCTCGCGGCGCGACGCCAGGAATGCGCGCGCCGCCTTCACGTCGGCCGTCATCTTCGTCAGTTCCTGGAGGTTGGTCCCCTCCGGCAGCGGACCCGATGCGCCGTGGCCTCGGAGGTCGATCGCGAGGGCCACGAATCCGGCATCGGCAAGCCGGGTCGCCACCGCGTGCCAGTCCTCCCGGGTCCGGCTGAGCGCGTGCAGCAGGATGACGCCAGGCCCGGACCTCGCCGGCAGGTATAGCGTCCCCGCGATCGTCACGCCATCGTCGGTCCGGAACGACACGTCCTCCGGCGTCGCGGCCAGCAGGCAGCCGGCCGAGAGCACGAGCAGCGTGGCCACCACCAGCATTCGGCGCGTCACATCTGCTCCAGCAGCGCGACCATCTCGCGCACCGCGCGCTCGAGGCCGACGAGGACCGCGCGCGCGACGATGCTGTGGCCGATGTTGAGCTCCACGATCTCGCGGATCGCGGCAACCTGATGGATGTTGACGTAGGTGAGCCCGTGGCCGGCCAGCACCTCGAGGCCCTGCGCCGCGGCCACGGTCGCGGTCCTCTGGACCTCTTCGAGGCGCGCCGGGCGGTCTGCCGCGGAGGCATCTGAGTACCCCCCGGTGTTGATTTCGATCGCGTCGGCGCCCACGTCCCGCGACGCCGTCACCTGGGCGGGATCGGCGTCGATGAAGATGCTGACGCGGATGCCGGCCGCGCGGAATGCGGCAGCCGCCTCGGACACGGCCGCACGGTTCGCGATGACATCGAGACCGCCCTGCGTGGTCAGCTCGTGCGGTTGCTCCGGGACGAGCGTGACCTGGTCCGGCCGGACGCGAGCCGCGATGACCGTCATCTCCGCCGTCGCCGCCATCTCGATGTTCAGCTTCGTCGAGACGACCTGCCGCAGCAGTTCGACGTCGCGTTCCTTGATGTGCCGGCGGTCACCCCGCAGGTGGACCGTGATCCCCTGCGCGCCGGCCAGCTCGGCCAGGATGGCCGCCGCCACCGGCTCCGGCTCACGAGCCTTGCGTGCCTCGCGGATCGTCGCAATGTGATCGATGTTGACGGCTAGTCGCATACTCTCTCCCTACCTCGGCGTCGCGTCGGGCAGGCCGCCGTCCACCGGGATCGTGGATCCGGTGGTGGGGGTCTGACGTGTCGCGAAGAACATGACGGCATTGGCCACGTGCTTCGCGGTGACCCCGGCCTTCAGCAGGTTGCGGCTGCGGTAGTACGCCTCGAGCCCGGCCTCGTCCAACCCGCGGGCGCGCATGCGATCGGGGCCGACTTCGGCCCACAGACCGGACTTTCGCCCGCCGGCCGAGAAGACGGCGTCTGGCGACACCATGTTGACCCGGACGTCGAGGTCCGCCATCTCCAGGCTGGCGATGCGCGCCAACTGGTGCGCCGCGGCCTTCGTGGCGCTGTACGCCCCGAACTTCGCCCCCGGCGCGAAGACGTTCTTGGTGGAAACGAGCACGATATCGCCGCCGGTCCCCTGGATCCTGAAGTGACGCGCCGACTCGGCCAGCACCAGGAGCGTTCCCTCGATGTTCACGCGCTCGAGCCGCCTGAACGCCTCGAGTTCCATCTGCTCCAGCGAGGCGACATGGGCGATGCCGGCGTTGACGATCACCAGATCCACACCGCCCCATGTCGCGGCGATCGCGCGGAACGCGGAGGTCACCGAGTGGCTGTCGGTCACGTCCAGCGGGACCCCGACGACGCGCGGGCCGAACTCCGCGGCCAGCTCCGAGACCAGGCCGTCGAGCGCGGCGCCCGGGAGATCCGTGGCGGCCACCAGGCAGCCGTGTTCCAGCAACTCCCGGCACACGCCCGATCCAATCGCCCCGGCCGCGCCGGTGACGAGCGCGATCTCGCCGGCCAGCTCGCCTGCGCCACGGCCTTCGAGCTTCGCGTGCTGGAACGGCCGGTACTCCATCTTGAACAGGTCGGCCTCGGCCAGGCCGTCATACGTGCCGAACGCCGCCACGCGCGCCTTGACGTCGAGCGTCTGCGCCGTGATGTCGCGCGCGATGGTCGAGGCCTCGAGGTCGTGGCCCGCGCAGAGCGCCCCGAGACCAGGCAGCAACACGACCCGCGGCAGCGGGTCGAAGGGCTCCATCCCGGCGGGCATGAGGCTGGCGTGACGCGCGACGTACGCCTCGTACTGCTTCGCGAACTCGTGGACCGCGGCGGCCAGCTGCTCCTTGAGACGGATCGGGTTCTCGTAGTCCGGCGCCTCGACCCATGCCGGCCACGCCTTGGTGCGGATGAGGTGGTCCGAGGTGAGCGGCGGCGTCAGCGCGATGTCGCGCGCAAGGTCGGCGTCCACGAAGCCTACGGCCTCGGGCGTGACCAGCGGCTGAATGACGACCCGGCGATACGGCCGGTCGGCATCACCTGTCTTCGCGGCCAGCAGGCCGCGAAGGAGCGGCGCCACGAGACCGACGCGTTCGGAGGCCGTCGCCGTCTGGGTTGGCGCCGCGACGCGGCGCACGCTCGCGTATCGCGATTCCACGCAGCGTTCGGCCTTCGACACCAGGTCGATCATCGCCTCGTAGGACGCTCTCGCCGTCTCGCCCCAGGTCACGATACCGTGGCGCGACCAGACGAAGGCGCGTGCCCCGGGGGTCCGTTCGAATGCGTCGATGGCGGCCCTGGCCAGCGCGAACCCTGGGGCGATGTACGAGATGACGATGACATCGTCGCCGAGCGCCTCCCGAACCAGGCGGTCACCATCCGGCTGGTTCGTCAGCGCGAGGACCGCGTCGGCGTGGGTGTGGTCGATGAACCGGCCGGGCAGGAAGGCGTGGGCGAGGGTCTCGATCGAGGGGGTCCGGGACGGCGCCGCACCAGAGCCCGTTGCGATCGGGAACACCCGCGCCCGCAGCTCCCGCGCCATCGTCACGTCGTCGAGATCATCCAGCACGCGCAACGTGCGGAGCGCGGCCAGATCCAGGGGCAGGTGCGCCGCGGGATCGATGGTGGCCATGTCGGCGCCGGAGGCCTTCATGTACAGCGCCGGAAGCTGCTCGCCGACGATCGTGGTGTGGGTGCCCTTGACCGAGGTGTTGCCGCCGCCGTGGAGGACCAGCGCCCGATCTGCGCCGAGCAGGCGCGCAGAGTACGTCCGCAAGGCGACATCCTCGCCCCACGCACCCGCGTGCTGTTCAACGAACCTGTCGGCTTCTGCCTGGACCCATCGAGAACGCATGTTGTCCCCTTACACTCTTCCGACGGCCTCGAGCATGTAGGCCGCGTTGGCCGCCGCCGCCTTGCCGTCGAACACGGCGCTTCCCGTGACGATCAGTTCCGCGCCGGCCGCCGCGATCGCGGCGATGTTGTCCTTCGTCACGCCGCCGTCCACGCCGAGGACGATCTCGCGGCCGGACGCTGCGATCATCGCCTTCGCCCTGGCCATGCGGTCGAACGTGCCCGGGATGAACGTCTGGCCGCCCCAGCCCGGGTTCACCGCGAGCAGGAGGAGCATGTCCATCTCCGGCAGCAGCGGATCGAGCACGTCGAGCGGCGTGCCGGGGTTCAGCGCGACGCCGCGCACGAGGCCGCGAGCCGGTTCGACCGCGTGCGTCATGCCGCCGAGCGCCTGGAGCACGCGGTGAATGTGGGTGCACGACTCCTGGTGGACGGTGATGATGTCCGCGCCCGCGGCCACGTAGTCGGCCAGCGTCGCGAGCGGCTCGCGGATCATCAGGTGGACGTCCTTGAGGAGCGGCGTCTTCAGCGCCTTGACGAACGGCGGGCCCACGGTCATGACGGGCGTGAAGCACCCGTCCATGACGTCCACGTGCGCCACGCCGATGCCCGCCCGCTCGAGCATCACCAGCTCGGTCCCGAGCGAGAGCAGGTCCGCCGCCAGCAGGCCGACGCTGACGGCGGGACGCAGGGAGCGCAGGCGATCGAGGTTCGAGAGCATCGCGTTATGCGACAACGGTGGCCTTCTGCTCTTCCTTGAGCGTCCGGTACAGCTCGAAGGCGTGCTCGGGCTTCATCAGCTCGTGGACCACCTTCTGGACCGCCTGGATCATCGCCACCGGCGCTTCCGACTGGAAGATGTTCCGGCCCATGTCCACGCCGGCCGCGCCCTCGCTCACCGCGCGGTAGGCCATCGTGAGCGCGTCGATCGCCGGCAGCTTCTTCCCTCCCGCCATGACGATTGGCACCGGGCAGGACGCGGTGACCGTCTCGAAGCCTTCGGCCACGTGGTAGGTCTTGACGAACTGCGCGCCAAGCTCCGCGCAGATCCGGGTCGCGAGGCGGAAATACTGCGCGTCGCGCACCATGTCCTTGCCAACCGCCGTCACGCCGAGCGTCGGCATGCCGTAACGGTTGCCCATGTCCACCATGCGGGTCATGTTGTTCACGGTCTGCGTCTCGTACTCGCCGCCGATGTAGACCTGCACCGCCATGGCCGACACGTTCATGCGGAGGGCGTCTTCCATGCCCACCGCGAGCAGCTCGTTGGACAGCTCCTTGCGGATGCTCGGCCCGCCGGTGGCGCGCATCACCACCCCGTGCTTGAACGCCGGCGGAACCGTCGTCCGCAGGATGCCGCGAGTCAGCATCAGGGCATCGCAGTAGGGCAGCAGCGGCACGATGTTCACGTCGATCCGTTCGAGACCGGACGTCGGCCCGAGGAAGTACCCGTGGTCGATGGCCAACATCACCGTGCGACCGGAGCGCGGGTTGAAGATACGGGCAAGCCGGTTCTGCATACCCCAGTCGAGCGCGCCGGCACCCTTGAGGAAAAAGGCCTCGTTGCGGGCCGGGATGTCGAAATGATAGTCCTTGGTGTCTTTCAGGTTGTCGAGGTCTGCCATTGAAACGCTTCTCCTTCGACGGTCAGCGACCGCCACTCACGAACCACCGTCTCACGCGAGGTGCGTCCGCACCTCGGATGCAATCTCCTCCGCCCACGCGCGAATCTGATCCTGGTCCTGCCCCTCCAGCATGATCCGCAGCAGCGGCTCGGTCCCGGAATAGCGGACGAGCAGGCGGCCCGTGTCGCCCAGCCGGCGTTCGACGCCGCTGACGACCGCCGCGATCTGCGGCACCTCTCGCAGGTCCTTCTTCACGCGCACTCGCACGTTGAGCAGGACCTGCGGGTAGGTGGTGAGCTCGGAGGCCAGGTCCGCCAGTTCGCGCCCCGTAGCGGCCATCACCTGCAGGACATTCAGGGCGGTGACCAGGCCGTCGCCGGTGAAGAGGAACTCCGAGAAGATGATGTGGCCTGACTGCTCGCCGCCGAGCGAGAGGTCGCGCCTGATCATCTCCTCCATCACGTACTTGTCTCCGACCGGGCAGCGCACCAGGCCGATGCCGCCCTCGCGCAACCCGATCTCGAGGCCGATATTGCTCATCACCGTCGCGACGATCGCGTGGTTTCTCAGGTGACCGATCGATTGCAGGTAACGCGCGGCCAGCAGCATGATCGCGTCGCCGTCCACGATACGTCCCAGGTGATCCACGAAGATCGCGCGGTCGCCGTCGCCGTCGAACGCGACACCCAACCGGCACCCGCGCTCGACGACGGCGCGGGCAAGCGGTTCGGGATGGGTGGAGCCGCACGCGAGATTGATGTTCCGGCCATCGGGCGCGCAGCCGAGGGGGACGACGTCGAATCCGAGTTCGGCGAACAGCCGGGGCGCGAGCACGGTGGTCGCCCCGTTGGCGCAATCCACGGCCAGCCGCGACCCGCCAAGCGCCTGCGCTCCGGGCAGCGCGGCGCGGGCGTGCGCGAGATACCGCGGCGAGAAGTCGCCGTCCTCGAGCGACGCCGCCTCGCCGTCGGGCACGGTCCACGACGCATCGGCCACGACCTGCTCGATTTCGGCCTCGAGCCGCTCGGTGAACTTCTCGCCAGCGCCCGAGAACACCTTGATGCCGTTGTCCTCGAACGGGTTGTGGGACGCGGAGATCACCACCCCCGCGTCGAACTCGCTCTCGCGCGTGAGGTAGGCGACGGCCGGGGTGGAGATCACGCCCGCGCTGGTCACGAGGCCTCCCGCCGTCCTGGCGCCGTGCGCGAGCTCGCGGCCAATCCACTCGCCCGATTCACGCGTGTCACGCCCGATCAGCAGGCTGTGCTCCACCGACGCGCGGGGCAGCGCGCGGACGAGGGCGGCGCCAAGCCGGCGGACGGTGCAGACGTCGAGGGGCGGCGACCCGGCGCGGCCGCGCACGCCGTCTGTTCCGAAGAGTCGTTCTGTCATCGGTGTGTGAACCAGGAACCTGATATCAACCGCGGAGCCGCATGCGGGAAGCGTCGCTACTGGATCCTCACGCGCACGGTGGCTGGCTCGATCCGCACCACCACGAAGTCCTGTGGCAGCTCGACCCGAACCGAAAGATTGTACCGGCCCGGTCCCAGGCCGGCAAGATCCACGAACGCGGCAATCGCGTCGGGCCGCATGGCGTCCACCACGTCCTTGGGGCCCCGGATGGCGACCGCCACAGCGGCAGGGACGGCCTGGGCGGACAGCCCGCGCCCGGCGTTGCGGAGATGAACGGGAACCTGCGACACGCGCCGCTCGATCGGCGTCGGCTGCACCTCGACCGTGACCTTCGCGCTTGGCGACGCGGTGAGCCGCAGGCTCGCATCCGTCACACCGACCGTGACCGTCTCCCGGACCGTTTGGCGTGCGCCAGACACCGACACCGGCTCGGTCGTCGCCTCCTCGAGGCGCTGCAGCGCGCTCTCGGGCCCGGCCACTTCCACGCTGGTCGGCTCGATGCTCACTGTGCCGACCTTGTAGCCGGGGGCCGGCTCACCTTCAACCACCGGCACCACGGGCACCCGCCGCGATCCAGAGGGTTCGAACCGGAGGGAGATGGTCCCCGGGGTCACCTCCACCACCTCGACGCCGAACGGGGCCCGGACCTGCGTGCGCGTCAGGTGGAAGAACCGCCGACCCGACCGGGCCAGGGACAGGTCCACGATGGTGACCACATCGCCCTGCGACAACTGGCTCAAGAGCCCGGCCGTCCCGCGAACCCGCACATCGATCGCGGTCGGAGGATTCTCGACCAACTCCAGCCGCTCGGGGCGGTTGCTCAGCTCCAGTGGGACGCGCAGGCTCCGCTCGACGGTCTGTTCACCGGCCACGGTGAACCAGAGGCCGAGGGCAACGGCGGTCGACAGGAACTTCAAGCCGAGGTGGCGGAACGGGTGGTAAGCCATCACTCGTAGCTCGGACGCGGCTGCTCGCGCGCCTCGTGGCGGCCCGTGAGCAACTCGTGCAGGCGCGCGCGCAGCGCGTCAGTCGTCAGGCCGCTCTCGATGCCGCCATCGAGCGCGAGCGAGATGCGGCCCGTTTCCTCCGAGACGATCACCGTCACCGCGTCGGTCTCCTCGGTGAGGCCGATGGCCGCGCGATGCCGGGTGCCAAAGTCCTTGCTCACCCGCGGGTTCACCGTGAGCGGCAGGAAGCACGCCGCGGCCGCGACGCGCTCGCCCTGGATGATCACCGCGCCGTCGTGCAACGGCGTGCCGGGGCGGAAGATCGTCACGAGCAGGTCGTACGTAATGGTCGCGTCGAGCGGGATGCCCCCCTCGATGTAGTTCCGCAGGCCGATGCTCCGCTCGATGGCGATGATGCACCCCACCCGCTGGGTGGACAGCATCCCGGCCGCGACGACAACCTCCTCGATCGTCTCTTCGGCCCGCTGCGTTCGCCCGAAGTAGCTGCCGAACGGCGTGCGCCCGAAATGCGCCAGCGCTCGGCGGATGTCGGCCTGGAACAGGACGATCAGCGCGAACACCAGATAGCCGACCATGTTCCGGATGAGCCAGTTCACCGTTTCGAGATGGCCCCACCGGGACAGGTAGAACAGGAGGACGAGGAGGCCCGCGCCGAGGCCCATCTGCACGGCGCGCGTGCCACGGATCAACTTGAGGATCTCGTAGATCGCGACCGCCACGATGAGGACATCGAGAATGTCCCACCACCCGAAGTGGCGGAGCACGGAGAGGATGGACTCGACGATCGTCACAGCCGATTCTTCCACCTCAAGACTTCGTCAACAGCTCTTACCACCTGGACCATCGCCCCGACCGCGTGGACCCGAACGATGTGCGCGCCCTCGAGGACGGCGACGGCGACCGTGGCCGCTGTCCCCCAGTCGCGAGCGTCCGGGGGCACATTGCCGAGCGCGCGCGTCAGGAAGGACTTCCGCGAACTTCCGACCAGGATCGGACGATCGAGCGCGGCCAGCTCCGAGAGGCGGGCGAGGATCTCGAAGCTGTGCTCGGCGCGCTTGGCGAAGCCAAGACCGGGATCCAGGATCGTCGCCTCTCGTGCGACACCCGCGCGCTCGGCTGCAGCCAGGCTCTCGGCCAGCTCTCCACGCACCTCGGCGCCCACATCCGCGTATGACGCCTGGCGGTACATCTCCCGGGAGGTTCCGCGCATGTGCATCAGCACCAGGCCCGCGCCCGCGGCCGCGACCACCTCGCCAAGGCCCGGATCATACCTCAGGCCGGAGATATCGTTCACTATTGCCGCGCCTTCGTCCAGTGCGGCGCGCGCGACGGCCGACTTGGTGGTATCGACGGACACCGGAAGGGCGGTCCGCGCGACAATCGCCCGCAAGGCCGGCAGCAGGCGCCCTGTCTCCTCGTCGGCATCGACGGCGGCCGCGCCGGGACGCGTCGACTCGGCGCCCAAGTCGAGGATGTCCGCGCCCTGCTCCTCGGCGGCCTGCGCCAGGTCGAGCGCGCGCGCCGGATCGATCGACGGGGATCCTTCGGCGAACGAATCGGGGGTGATGTTGATGACGGCCATGACGAGCGTGCGCGCGCCCAGTTCCAGGCGGCGCCCGCCCGTGAGGGGCACGGTGTAGAGTCGGCGTGCGTGCAACGTCGTCAGACATGAGCCACGTGATGGGGGCAACCGGGCCACCCCCGCCCGCGGCTATTCCTGCGGAACCGGTTTCTGGATCGGCTGAAGCGGGGGAAGCATCGAGGCGCGCTCGCGCTGCCGCGCGCGCGTCTCGTCATCGGCCGAGGCCGTCGGGGCAGCCGCCGCGGCCTGTCCCGGCTCCTCCACCGGCCTCCCGGCGGCCAGGCGGCTGACCTGTTCGCCGTCGAGCACTTCGCGCGTGAGCAGCGAATCGGCGATGCGCGTCAGCGCCTCTCGGTTCGCGACCAGCATCGCGTACGCCTTTTCGTGCTGCGTCGTGACGATGCCCTTGACCTCCTGGTCGATCTTGATAGCCGTGTCTTCGCTGAAGTCCCGGTGCTGCGCGATCTCGCGGCCGAGGAAGATCTGTTCTTCCTTCTTGCCGAAGGTGAGCGGGCCCATCGACTGGCTCATACCCCACTCGCACACCATGCGGCGGGCGAGGTCGGTCACGCGCTCGAGGTCGTTTCCCGCGCCGGTCGTGACGTCGCCGGTCGTGATCTCCTCGGCGATGCGCCCCCCGAGCAGGATCACAATCTGATCCTCCAGGTACGAGCGCGACAGGTTGTGCTTCTCGTCCACCGGCAGCTGCTGCGTGAGTCCGAGCGCCATGCCGCGCGGGATGATGGTCACCTTGTGGATCGGATCCGCGCCGGGCAGCAGCACCGCCAGCAGGGCATGCCCGGCCTCGTGGATCGCCGTCACCCGCTTCTCGGCGTCGCTGATGATCATCGACTTCCGCTCGCTGCCCATCAGCACCTTGTCCTTCGCGAACTCGAAGTCGAGCATCCGCACCACCTTCTGATTGAACCGCGCGGCATACAGCGCCGCCTCGTTCACCAGACTGGCAAGGTCCGCGCCGGAGAAGCCGGCCGTCCCGCGGGCGAGTACGGTGACGTTCACATCGTCGGCCAGCGGGATCTTGCGCGTGTGGACGCCGAGGATGCCCTCGCGGCCCTTGACGTCGGGACGGTTCACCACGATGCGGCGGTCGAACCGTCCGGGCCTGAGCAGCGCGGGGTCGAGCACGTCGGGACGGTTGGTCGCCGCAACGAGAATGACGCCCTCGTTCGACTCGAAGCCGTCCATCTCGACGAGCAACTGGTTGAGCGTCTGCTCGCGCTCGTCGTGGCCGCCGCCGAGCCCGGCGCCGCGGTGCCGACCAACCGCGTCGATTTCGTCGATGAAGATGATGCAGGGCGCGTTCTTCTTTCCCTGCTCGAACAAGTCGCGCACGCGGGAGGCGCCGACACCGACGAACATCTCCACGAAGTCCGATCCGCTGATCGAGAAGAACGGCACGCTGGCCTCGCCGGCCACCGCGCGCGCCAGCAGCGTCTTGCCCGTTCCCGGCGCCCCCATCAACAGGACGCCTTTCGGGATCCGCCCGCCCAGCTTCTGGAACCTCTGCGGCTCCTTCAGGAACTCGATGATCTCCTGGAGCTCGTCCTTCGCCTCGTCAACACCGGCGACATCCTTGAACGTCACCTTCTTCTGCGCGCTCGAAGACAGCTTGGCCTTGCTCTTCCCGAACGACAGGGCCTTGTTGCCCCCGCTCTGCATCTGCCGCATCAGGAAGATCCAGAAGCCGATCATCAGGAGGATCGGTGCCCACGAGTAGAAGATCGTGGCCCACGGGCTGACGCTCGGTTCCTTGGCCGTGACCTGGACGCCCTTCTCGATGAGCTTGTTCGCCAGCCCGTCGTACTGCGACGGCGCAAACGTCCTGAAGGTCTCGTTGGCCGCCTTGTAGAGCCCGGACACCTCGCTCCCGGTGATCGTCACCGTGGCGACCTGGCCGCCGTTGACCTTCTCCATGAACTCGCTGAAGCTGATCACGCTGTCGCGTTGCTGGAAGTTGGTAGAGAAATTCCAGATCAACACCGCGACGACGACCAACACCATCCAGAACAGCAGACTCTTGAGCGTGGAGTTCAATCTCTTTCTCCCCTCAGCTTCAAGATTACCACGGCGCGCGTACGCTCGCTCACGCGGAAATCCTCGGAAATGACGTGCCCGGCCACCCACACAATCCGATCGTCCCGATCGACGACGAGCGGCGTGTGGTCGCGCTCGCCGCGCGGGACCTTGCGATCGACGAATAAGTCCTGAAGCGTCTTGTGGCCACCGAGGCCCAGCGGCCGAAACCGGTCACCTGGTCGGCGGTACCTCACGGCCAAGGCCGACACCTGGTCCCGGTCGAGCACCGCGGTCCCCCGGTCGAGCACTGCGGTCCCGGAAATGGCCGTCTCGAGCCCCCCAGGGCGAAGCTCACACGAAAGCGATCGGCCATCCCCGAGAAGGACCTCTCCTGGAATAGACAACGGCGCGCGAAAATAGTTTCCGGATGGGCTGGATCTATTCGTGACCCTGACGCCCCTGCTCTCAGTCGACGTGAAAACCACTTGCCCGGTTCCGGCCTGTTCTGCCAGCTGGCCCGGTAGTTTCAGCGGCCCTTTCACACGGCCCGCCGCCAGTGCCAGCAGCCGTTCCACCTGCTGGAATCCGACATAGCGCCCGGAAGAGCGTTCCCTCAACGCCAGCAGAGCGACTCGGCGGGCAACGGCAAGTGGCATGCCAACCAGAGCCTGAGCGTCGAGGCACAACTCCCGTTCTGTGACGCGGGAACACGCTCGGAAGGCCTCCGCCGCCACCCGGCCCAGGTATTCGTCTTCCGCCCGTGTGATGTCTGCGGCGCGAGCCAGCGCCTGGACAGCGGAGGGGACGGCGCTGACCAGTGCGGGGATCACGTCGTGCCGCACGCGATTTCGCAGGTAGCGGCGATCACGGTTCGACTCATCCTCTCGGAACGGGATGCCGGCCGCCGCCAGCCACTCGACCAGATCCTGGTGCGAACAGTCGAGCAGCGGTCGAACGATCGCCCCCCGGCGTGAGGGCATGCCGGCAAGGCCCGCGGCCCCGGCACCGCGAAGCAGGTTCAGGAGCAGCGTTTCAGCCTGGTCGTCGCGCGTGTGGCCGACCGCCACGTGCGTCGCCTGCAGCCGCGCCATCGCCTCCGCAAAGAACTCGTATCGGAGTCGACGCCCCGCGTCCTCCACCGACGTCCGCAGCCGCCTGGCTTCGTGGCGCACGTCGGCCCGACCGACTTCGAACCCCAGCGCAAAGCGCCCGGCCATCGTCCGGCAGAACTGCTCGTCGGTATCCGAGGCGTCGCCGCGAAGCCGATGGTTGAAGTGCGCGAGGCCGGCCAGTTCGATTCCCAGTCGGGGCGCCACCTCGCGCAGCAGGCAGACGAGCGCAGTAGAATCGGCACCGCCCGACGCGGCAACGAGCAGGCGCGCGCCAGGCGCAAATAGCCCGTATCGGTCAATCGTCCGGCAGACTCGCTCGGTGAGGACAGACATCGAGAGCGAGCACACTCAGCCGAGAGGTGAATCTGGTGCCGGTGCAGGGACTTGAACCCCGGACTCCGCGGATATGAGCCGCGTGCTCTGACCAGCTGAGCTACACCGGCGTAAACAATGATTTTATCACGGCTTCTCGCTGCTCTCAACCAATGCGGCAGCGAGCAGCGGGATCAACAATTCGTGGTGACCGACCAGGTAGTACCCGTGCCCGATGCCCGCGGTCGGGCGGCTGACGACGTTGACCTGCGGGCGGTAGAGTTTCGCGAAGTCGAGTGTGACCGTGGTGAGGCCGGCGAGGGTGCGCCCGGTGTTCCTCGCGAGCGACACGGCTTTCAGGAAGACTTCGGGCAGGATGACCGCCGACCCGCAGTTGAGATAGACGCCGTGGTCGAGGCGCGCAACGCTCGACGTGAAGTACCGGAAGTCGCGCAGGCTCCCTTCCCCGAGGGCGGTGCCCGACGCCGCGGGGTGCATGTGGATGATGTCGGTGCCGAGCGCGATATGCACCGTCAGGGGGATGCCGAGGCGGAACGCGGCGGCAGCTACCGACGCTCGCTCGTACTGCGGGTGCTTCGCGCACAGGTACTGGCCCACCGCCTGGCCGATGCCGAGACCGGACGTCACGCCCTCGTTGATCGCGCCGTTCAGCAGGCGGCCCGTCTCGTCGGCCATGCCGAACCACCCGGCCCCAAGGGTCGCCTCGACGTCCTCGGATGTGGCACCCGACAACGCGATCTCGAAATCGTGGATGATCCCCGCGCCGTTGGTCGCGAGCGCGGAGACGAAGCCGCGCTCCATCAGGTCGATCAACACCGGCGACAGGCCGGTCTTGATCACGTGGGCGCCGAATCCCCAGACGATCCCGCCGCCCGACTCGCGGGCCGCGACCATCGCGCTGACGACCGCGCGAAAGTCGCTCGCAGCAAGGATCGAGGGCAGCGAGTCGAGGAAGCCCGTCATCCCCGAGCCTGGCTGGTACGGCTTCGCGAAGTCGTCCGCCCGGGCCTTGCTCTGCCGGCTCTTGAGCGGGTAGGTGCGGATCCCAGACAGATCGAATTCCTCGTAGGGAAAAGGCATGCCACGCTCCTCAGGGCACAGCATGCTGTGCCCCTACTTGGTCCCGGACTCCTAGATCCTCTGCATCCTACCTGACTCCTGAAGCCCGACACCGAGATCCTGCTACAGAATCAGCATCGCGTCGCCGTAGCTGTAGAAGCGATAGCCGCGAGCGACGGCTTCGCCATACGCGGCAAGCACAGCCTCGCGTCCGGCAAAGGCGCACACGAGCATCAGCAACGACGACTTCGGCAGGTGAAAATTCGTGAGCAGGCCGCCCGGCACCTGGAACCGATGCCCGGGGTGGATGAACAGTTCGCTGATGGCCGAACCCGGCACGACCCGTCCCTGCCCGGCTGCCGCCGCGGTCTCCAAGGCCCTTGTCGTCGTCGTTCCCACCGCGACCACGCGGCGGCCCTCGTCGAGCGCGGCATTGATCGCCGACGCAGCCTGCGTGGACACCTCGAACGACTCGGGATCCACCTGGTGCTCCTCGACCCGGTCCACCCGCACGGGCTTGAAGGTACCGTAACCCACGTGCAGCGTGATTTCCGCCCGATCGACGCCTTGCCCGGCCAGGCGATCGAGGAGCGCAATGGTCAGGTGCAGGCCCGCCGTGGGAGCCGCAATCGAACCGCGCGCGCGGGCGTACACTGTCTGGTATCGCTCGCGGTCGCCAGGGATGTCTGCGCGATGGATGTACGGAGGGAGCGGCACGTGGCCGATCGCATCCACGAGAGCGTCCACGTCCGCGCGGTCGTCGCTCCACAGCCTGATCGTTCGGCGGCCGTGAAAATGCTGCTCGAGCACCTCCGCGCGAAGCGTGACGCCAGAGCCCTCGAAACGCACGCGCGCACCCGGATGTAGTTTCTGGCCCGGGTGCATCAGCGCTTCCCAACGGTCCCCGTCCAGACGCCCGACGAGCAGGCACTCCACGGCGCCGCGCGAGGGATCGCGGCGTCCGAGCAGCCGCGCGGGAAAGACCCGGGTGTTGTTGAGAACGAGGAGGTCGCCCTGTCGGAGAAACTCGGGCAGCGCGCGCACGCAGCTGTGCCCGACAACCGCGCCTGACGCGCGATCGAGCACGAGCAGCCGCGATGATTCGCGCTCGGCCGCAGGCTGCTGCGCGATCTGATCGGGAGGGAGGTGAAAGTCGAACAGGGCCACGTCCACCCGGACAGTGTACCCTCGCCAGGACTCGCGCACGCTCGATTCGAGTTCGGCTC
This sequence comes from Acidobacteriota bacterium, assembly GCA_017883185.1. Taxonomy (GTDB): domain Bacteria; phylum Acidobacteriota; class Vicinamibacteria; order Vicinamibacterales; family Fen-181; genus FEN-299. Next base: position 24,869 of record JADGOB010000016.1, on the reverse strand, counting down.
ACGGATTCCGGTCCCGGCTTGCGGCTCGCGGCTGGCAGCTGGCGGCTGGCGGCCAACACGCCGTAGACCCCTTCGACATGACCGGGATGGTCCTGCCCCCTCGGCCTCGCGCAACGACCTGGCCCCGATGGGAGGCGGTCTCCAGCGAAACCGCAGATCACAAGTCGAAAGTCGCCAGCTGGGCTGTGATGTTCAGGCTAATGCACGACCGGCCGGTATACGATCTTCGACTGTCTCCAGTCTTCAGCGAGAATCGACCACATCAGCTGGTCGTGATACTGTCCTCGGCACTTCATGCCCTGGCGCGCGACGCCCTCGGGCACCGCTCCGATCTTGCGCGCCGCGCCGTTGGCCCGCCCGTTCTGGACCGCCGCCCGGGCTTCCAGCCGATGAAGGCCAAGGTCCTCGAAGAGGAAGTCCATCAGGAGCCTGGCGCCCGCCTCGAAGATCCCGACACCCCAGAACTGCGACCCGAGGGCCACGCCCCACTCGCCGATCGAGAACGACGGGTCGATCTGACGCACCTGGAAGATGCCGATGGCTACGTCGTAGCCGTTCGGCACGACGGCGTAGCACAGGTACCGGCCTGCCGCCCGCTCCGACTGCGCCCACGCGATGAACCGTTCGAACCCGGCAACGTCGATTGGGGGCGGCGACATGTACCTCCGGACTTCCTCCGTGGACAGCATGGCGAACAGCGACGGGGCATCCGAGATACGGAGGTCGCGCAGCGTGACGACCTCGTCCGACAGCGTCGGAAGGCCCTCGCGCCAACCCGGCGCCGTGTCGGCGCGAGGGTCAGCCACCGGCGAGACGGTCGTCTCCAATTCAGTCCTCAGCTGGAACGGCATCTTGTCCATCATCGGTCTCCGCCCACTCCTGCGCTGGCCGCGCGCACACTGCTGTCGTTGACGCCCCAGACAATGTTCCGGGCCACGCCCCAGACGATGTTGCTCCCTTCGAGGTGTCCCCAAGCGGTGCTGGTCGGTCCGCCCACCTGTCCCCACACCACCTGGTTGGGGTTCGCCGGGTCGCTGACACCCAGCAGGTTCACGCCCCACACGATGTTCACGCCCCAGACGATGTTCACACCCCAGACGATGTTGACGCCCCAGACAATGTTGACGCCCCAAACGATGTTCGTGCCGGACACGAGGCTGTCGGAGACGCCCCACACAATGTTCTGGCTGTCGGACACGCCCCACACGATGTTGCTGCCCCAGCACGGCGCGTTGGTGTAGAAGACGGAGCCTGGCACCTGCCACACCCCCCACACGATGTTCTGCGCCCACGGCAGCGCTTCGCCGGCGATCGTCGTCACCGGCTGCGGTTCCGGCGCAATCCACGGCTCGCCGGTCCGGGCTGACGTGTCCACCGACGCTGCCAGAACGATCGCTCCCGCCGCGTTCAGGCCGCCGCCGCCCTCGGTCAGGCGGTCGTACTCGGCGCCGTTGGCGTCGTGCAGCGGAAACGCGGAGAACTGCAGGATCGCCTTGAGGGCGTTGGCCGAGAGCGGCGCCTGGGAGCCAAGCGTCCGGTCGCGGTTCGCGTCGATGGCCAGGGCGATCACGCCGGTGGCCACCGCCGTGGCCATGCTCGTGCCGCTCAGTCTGATGTACTTGCCCCCAAAGGCCCCTGCGACGTGCAGGGAGGGAAACTGCTCGTACAGCGCGCTGCCCGGCACGCCGACGGAGACCAGACGGTCGCCGGGCGCCACGATGTCCGGCTTGGCGTACGCGTCGTACCACGTCGGCCCCCGCGAACTGAACGTCGCCACCTGGTCGTCCGACCTGACGGTCGTGCCCCGCGTGAGCAGCGCCCCGACGGTGATCGCGGACGGCGCGTTCCCGGGGGACGTCACGCCGGCGTAACCCGTCTCGCCCGTCAGCGGGTTGATGCCGCAGTTGCCCGCGGCGGCAACCACGACCAGGCCGGCCCGCGTGGCCTGCTCGATGGCCTGCACGAGGGGGTCGGTCGCGGCCGGCTCGAAGACCGGGTGACCGATCGACAGGTTGATGATGTCGATCTGCAGCCGCTGCCGGTTCTGGATCACGTACTCGATGGCCCGAACGACGTCGCTCGTCCGGCCCTGCCCGGTCTCATCGAGCACCTTGAACACGGTGAACCGGACGGCCGGCGCGATGCCCTGGTACTGGAACGCCGACTGGACGCCGTTCCCCCCGATCAGCCCGGCCACGTGCGTGCCATGGCCGTAATCGTCGGAGGGCACCGCACGTCGGAGGGTGCCGCCGGTGAGATCGAAGAATCCGGTGATACGACCGGCGAAGTCGAGGGTTGGCTGAATGCCGGAGTCGATGATCGCCACGCCGACGCCCGCGCCGGTGGGCGCCCCGGGCCCGAGCCCCAGGGTCGTTCGAAGGAAGTTGCCCTGCCCGTCGTGCCACTGCGCGAAGTCCCTCGGCCAGAAGGCGCCGGCCGGTGTCACGATGGCGTCCGAAGAGAGCGACGCGATCTCGGGATTGCCAGCCAGGTGCGCGATGGCGGCCGACGGCACTTCAACCACGAGCGAGTCGATAGTGGGATGCTCGCCCGTCACGCGGTAGCCGCTGGCCTCGAGCTGATCCTTCACGCGCGACCGGGCACCTGGCCTCACCCGAATGATGATTTGCTGGAGGCCGGTGTCAGTGCTGCCCGCCGCCTTCGCGAGCACCATGTCAAGTTTGGCGGGCCAGCGCTGGGCGAACGCCTGGGGCTCGGTGCCCGCAAGGCCTGCGGCCATGACTGCCGCCACGAAGACAAGATGGCAACGGAGGTTCATGCTGCCCAACACAGCAATTGGGCGGCCACCTCGTCGGCGGTTGGGAAACAACACCGTAAGTATCGATATATCAATATCTTAGAGACTCCGACCCCGCGGGAGGGATTCCAGGCTTGAGGCAGAGGTGTGCAATTACTGAACATCGACGGTGCTATCGATGTGGCAAATTCTGCAATCTGCTAACAATTCTGGCCATTCGCCCCGTGTCCAGTTGCTGGACACCCCGTGTGCATCCACGAGACACTCTTCTCCACTGTCCGCCGACCGGTCACGGTGATGGCGAGAAACGAGAGACCCAAGGCCCGCGAGGCGGCTGATGGTGATGAAGGCTGTGTCCGACCGAATCGAGGATTTAAGGAATAGACCCCGGGACGGGGCGACCGGCCGGTCGTGCCGCGGGGAAACCCTCGGCGGTTTGAGGCGGAGCTTCGCTAATACGCCCAGCGCACGAGCACGCTGCCCACCGTGAAGCCTGCGCCCACGGAGGCCAGCAGCACCAAGTCGCCCTTCTTCAGGCGGCCGTCCTGGACGCAGTCGTTCAGGGCGAGCGGGATCGTCGCGGCGGTCGTGTTGCCGAACTTCTCGAGGTTGATGACGACCTTCGACTCGCAGAAGCCGAGACGGTCGGCAGCCGCCGTGATGATGCGCCGGTTGGCCTGGTGCGACACGAACAACGCGATGTCATCCGCAGTCAGGCCGTTCCGCTGCATGATGACGCGGCTGATCTCTTCGGTCTTCCGCACGGCGAACTTGAAGACCGCCTGCCCGTCCTGCTTCACGTAGTGCAGCCGCTGTTCGACGGTCTCGTGGCTTGCCGGACGTAGGCTGCCGCCAGCCGGCATCTGCAGGGACTGCCCGCCACTGCCGTCGATCTCGTGGGCGAAGTCGAGAATCGCCAGCGTCGGATCCTTCGCCGCACTCACGACCACGGCTCCCGCGCCGTCGCCGAACAGCACGCACGTGGCGCGATCCTTGTAGTCGATGATGCTCGTCATCACGTCGGCGCCAACGACGAGCGCGTGGTTGTGGCGGCCAGTGGACACGAGCTGACTGGCCGTCGCCAGCGAGAAGATGAAGCCCGAGCAGGCGCCGCCGAGGTCGAACCCCCAGGCGTGACTGGCCCCGATCTTGTGCTGGATCAGCGCCGCCGTGCTCGGGAAGAACATGTCGGGGGTGGTGGTGCCGACGATGACCAGGTCGATGTCCGCGGGCGTGAGGCCGGCGAGTGCTATCGCCTCGAGTGCCGCCTCCTTGCCGAGGTCAGAGGTCGCGACGCCGGGATCGACGATGTGGCGAGTATGAATGCCGGTGCGCTGCAGGATCCACTCGCTGGTGGTCTCGACCAGTTTCTCGAGGTCCTGGTTCGTCAGCAGGCGGGGCGGCACGTAGGTCGCCAGGCTGCTGATTTCAGTGGGTCTGCCGCAGCCAAGGCCGGCTGGCCGATGGTCGGGGATGAACGTCTGACCGTCGCTCGCCACTCGTCGTCCTCCTTGCAAAATGGTTCTCGGCCCCTGGCTTTCGGCTCTCGGCACGACGCGTGTGCCGCTCGGGCCCGAAATCAGAACCGACGTCATCTACCAGAGACGCTGGTCCCGGTCGGGCGCGTGGAGCCCGAAATACTCGTAGGCCCGCGCTGTCGCCACGCGTCCGCGCGGCGTGCGAGCCAGGAACCCGATCTGGATCAGGAACGGCTCGTAGATGTCCTCGATCGCGTCCTTCTCTTCGGAGATGGCCGCGGAAATCGTGCTGAGCCCCACCGGGCCTCCGCCGAACTTCTCGATGATCGTCCGCAGCACGCGGCGGTCGATCTCGTCGAACCCGTGCTTGTCCACCTCGAGCAGCGTCAATCCCGCTTCGGCGACCGGCAGCGTAATTTCGCCCTCCGCCCGCACCTGCGCGTAGTCGCGCACGCGGCGCAGCAGCCGGTTGACCACGCGCGGTGTGCCCCGCGATCGTCGGGCGATTTCTTCCGCCGCGCGGTCGTCGATCGCCACGCCCAGGATGCGGGCCGACCGCCGCACGATCTCCTGGAGATCGACGTCGGTGTAGAAGTCGAGCCGGTGGACGATGCCGAAGCGGCTCCGGAGCGGCGAGGTGAGGAGCCCGGCGCGCGTGGTCGATCCGATCAATGTGAACGGCGGAACCGGCAGCTTCACGGAACGGGCGCTCGGTCCCTGGCCGATCATGATGTCGATCTGGTAGTCCTCCATGGCGGGATAGAGGATTTCCTCGATAATCGGCGACATGCGGTGGATCTCGTCGATGAAGAGCACCTCGCGTTCCTTGAGGTTGCTCAGCATCGCGGCAAGGTCGCCCGGCTTCTCGAGCACGGGCCCCGACGTCGATCGCACCGGCACACCCAGCTCGTTCCCGATCACGTAGGCCAGGGTCGTCTTGCCGAGGCCGGGAGGGCCGTAGAGCAGCACGTGGTCCAACGCTTCGCCGCGCTGGCGGGCCGCAGTGATCGACACCACGAGGTTGTCGCGGACGCGCTCCTGCCCGATGTACTCATCGAGCGTGCGCGGCCGCAGCCCCACCTCGAACTGCGCGTCCTCGTCCACGCGCGCCGGCGTAATCACCCGCGGTTCATCCATGACGCGTGCATCTCGCGACCTGTGCGATCTAGATTCTTCCTGTCTCGCGAAGCGCCTGTTTCAACGCCCGCTCGAAGGTCGGGTCGCCGGGCGCCTTCAGCGCCGCGTCCACAGCCTTCTCGGCAAGCGGCCGATGATATCCCAGATTCAGGAGGGCGGAGAGCAGGTCCGCGCGCAGCGTGATCTCGCCCGTCGGCCCGCCCGGGGCCGCCGTGAGTTCCGCGATCAACGGCTGCGGCAGCCGGTCCTTCAGCTCGAGGCCGATTCGCTCGGCGGTCTTCTTGCCGACGCCTGGAATCATCGTCAGGCGGCCGACGTCCCCGGCCTGCACCGCGCGAACAAGGTCTGCGGGATCGATGCCGGAAAGCACGACCAGCGCCAGCTTCGGGCCAATCCCGCTGATGGTGATCAGCCGCTCGAACACCAGCTGTTCCAGGGCCGTCGCAAATCCAAAGAGCGACAGCGCGTCTTCGCGCACGTGCGTGTGGATGCGCAGCGACACGTCAGCGCCCGGCGCGGGCAGGAGGTAGAAGGTGGAGAGCGGCACCTGCACCTCGTACCCCACGCCGTGCACGTCCACGACCAGGCGCGTCGGCTGCTTCTCGACCAGCCGGCCGTTCAGTCTCGCAATCACAACTTGCGCAACCTCCGCACAACAATCCGGCTTGCGACCTGCGGCTTGCGACTCGCGGCCGTGTTGACGGACACACCGCACGATCTGCACACGTTCACGTCACCCGGTATGGCGTAAACAAGTCCGTCACGTGTCACCTCAACGCTCGTTGTCCCCCGGGGGGATGTAGTCCCGCCAGGACTTCGGCTTCGAGCGCGTCGCCCGCACGTGCTCCGTCACGACGTCCGGCCTCTGGCTGTGCAGGTGGCAGATGGCGACGGCCAGCGCGTCGGCGGCGTCGTGGGGCGTGGGCACCTCGGCGAGGCCGAGGAGCAGCTTCACCATTTCCTGCACCTGGTGTTTCTCGGCGCGGCCGTAGCCGACAACGGCGCACTTGACCTCCGCCGGGGAGTACTCCGCGCAGGTGTAGCCGGCCTCGATGGCCGCGAGCAGTGCCACGCCGCGCGCGTGCCCGAGCTTGAGCGCGCTACGGACGTTCGCCGCGTAGAAGACGCTCTCCACCGCCACGCACTCCGGACGATGTTCGGCCAGGAGCGCGGAGAGTTGCTGGTGGATCCGGAGCAGTTGTGCAGGAAAGCCGAGGCGAGGAGACGTGACGATAGCGCCGCAGGCGACGAGCCGATGGCGGCTGCCATCCGTCTCCACGCATCCGTAGCCGGTACGTTCGGAGCCGGGGTCGATCCCGAACACCTTCACAAGAGCGAGGCCTCGATCTCCTTTTCGTCGATGTCGAAGTTCGACCACGCGTGCTGGACGTCGTCGTGGTCCTCGAGAACGTCCATCAGCTTCAGCATCGACTGGGCTTCTCTGCCCGTGAGCTTGACGAACTCGAAGGGCACCATCGCCACCGAGGCGCTCATCGGCTCGACCTCGAGCTTGCGGACCGCTTCGCGCACGGCGTCGAACGCATCAGGAGCGGTGAGGATTTCCCAGCTGTCGTCGTCGTCCAGCATGTCGTCGGCGCCCGCCTCGAGCACCGCCGCCATCAACGCGTCCTCGGCCACCTTGGTCTTCTCGATGAGGATCTGGCCGCGCTTGCTGAACTTCCGGAGGGCCGTGTTGCGGTCGGCCATCTTGCCGTTGTACTTGTCCAGCAGGTGACGCAGTTCGCCGACCGTGCGGTTCTTGTTGTCGGTCAGGCCTTCCAGGATGATGGCGGTGCCGCCGGGGCCGTAGGCCTCGTACACGACCTCTTCGTAGTTGACCCCAGGCTCTTCGCCCGTGCCGCGCCTGATCGCCCGCTTGATGTTCTCGGCGGGCATGTTCACGGCCTTCGATTCGGCGATGAGGGTCCGCAGCCGCGGGTTGGTGTCGGGGTCGCCCCCGCCCGCACGGGCCGCCACGGTCAACTCTTTGATAACCCGGGTGAAGACGCGCCCGCGCTTGGCGTCAGCCGCGCCCTTCTTGTGCTTGATCGTGGCCCACTTTGAATGGCCGGACATGCTGGAACTCCAGAAAAATCAAAGGAAAATAGAGGCCGGATTGTACCATAGGAGCTTGGCGCGCAACAAGTTACGCCGCGCTCCGCCGCGGATTTTGAGATTCCCAAGTGCCGCCGTTTCCCTACCCTTTGTTCCACGCGATCTCGAGCGTCCCCCGTATCTGGCGTCGAATCGGGTCGTAGGTCCGGCCGAAGTCGGGTCGCGCGACGTCGCGCTGGATGCTTCGCCCGTTGTTTCGCCCGGCAATATTGAAGAACTTGAGGCCGAGACGGGCGGGAAGCCCGAACGGCAGCGTCAGCGCCTTCTCCACGGCGAAGTCGAGCGACACGAACAGCGGGAAGCGCGAACCGTTGCGGGCGCCGACGGCATTCCACTCCTCGTCGATGGCGGTGAACGGAAAGCCGGATCGCACCTCGACAAAGAGTGACGCGGTCAGGCTCCACGGCAACGAGATCATGGCCCACGACAGGAACCGGTGCGGGACGTCGGCCGCCAGCGGCCCGCGCTCGTCGGGCAGGATGAGCGGTGTTTCGAAGTTGCCGACGACGGTGTTGAGATCGTTCTGGTTGCCGCTGGTCATCGACCGGACGTACGAAACGTACACCTGGTGGGCCCCGTGAGCCGACCTGAACCCGGCCGTCAGTTCGACGCTGCGCGCGTGTGACTCGCCGTTGGCAGCCAGCTGCAGGAGGCCTTCGGTCGACGAGCGCAGCAGCGGCCGGACAACGAACTCGCGCCGGCCAAACCGCTCCTGGTACGAGGCACGAACCATCCACCCGGCCGGAAGCTGCTGATCCATCTGCAGGTGCAGGATTGTCGCCCGCGGGTTGACGAGCGGTCCGGCCACCTCGTGGGTGAAGAGGCGCCAGGGTCCGGCCGGAGCCCCGGTCCTATCGAACACCAGCTCGCGACGCGCCTGGCGCTGCATGAAGATCGCTGGTTGCAGCACCGGCTTGTCCACGTAGACGCCCGCTCCGCCGCTGATCTTCGTGGAGTTGGGACGCAGGTCGTAGGTGAGCGACGCGCGCGGCAAGAAGGCGAGGCCGGACACGATGGTGTTGGCGTCCCATCGTACACCAACCTCCGCCTTGAGGCCCGAGCCGATCGTCCAGGTGTCCTGGACGAACGCCCCGACCTCCCCGCTCGATGCGGCTGTCTCCTCGGCGCCGACGAACTCGATTCGCCTGGCGAGCGTGCCGTCGCTGCGCAGGTAGTCAGCGGGGCGGTAGCTCATCCGGCCGTCGAGGGTGGCGTAGGCCGTCCTGGCGCCAGCCTTGAGCAGGTGATCGCCGTGCCAGCCCTTGAACGCGCGCGACCAGGTGGAGCTGGCTTCCACGCGGTACGCCTCGCGGTCCACCCGCTTGAAGTAGCTGCCCTGCACCTGTTTGTGCCCGATGACGTAAGGACGCGATCCATCCGGCTCCATGCGCAAGGTGTGACGTTTGAGGTGAAGCCGCGTCTCGAGCGTCGAAGCGTTGCCGAGCGCCACGCGGTCAACCACGCTGATGGAGCCCCCGCCGCGGCTCACGTCCGGCACGCTCGCAGAGGGTGAGAACGCGTCGAGGCCGAAGTGGCGGGTCTCTTCCGGATAGACGCCGACCCGCACGCTGATGTGATGCGACCCTCTCGGCTTGATATCGAGCCGCGTGAACGACACCCACCCTCGGACGGAGCTATCCTGCTTGCCCCCGACCGTCTCGAACTGAAAGCGCTCCCACCGGTACTCGAACGACTGCGCCAGCCAGACGCGCTCCCTGACGACCGGGCCGCTCAGCGCCACCACGGGATTCCACGACTCGAACCCCGCGGTCACACCTTCACCGAATCGCGGGCGGGGCAACACGCCGAAGAGGTTGAAGTTGATCGAGTCTGCGGCCGCCTTGGTGTTCACGAGCGTGACGCCGCCGGTGCCAGGGCCAACCTCGGCTGGAGGCGAGGGCGTGTAGACCTGGACGGTGTCAATGGACGAGATCGACAGGGTGAAGCTCGGTTCGCCGGTCAGAGGGTCCGTCTCGCGTCCGTGGTCTACGAGCACCGTCCCCTGCCACGAACGTGCGCCGGAAATGCTGATCAGCCCATCCGGGCCGCGTACGGCGCCGGGGAGAAGCGGGAGCGCGGAGTCGTACCGCATTCCCTGCACCGGCGCCATCTTGATGATCTCCTTGTCCACCGTGGCCGGCGCGTTCGGCTCGGCTGCCGTGAAGATCCTGGGCGCCTGTGCGATGACCTGCGTTTCCATCTTGAAGGCGCCGAGCGCGAGCACGATATCCACGGTCTGGGGTTCGGGCCCCGCGGTGAGATTCGGGCGGACGGCGGTCTCGAAGCCCGACAACTCGGCCGTCAAGGTGTATCGCCCGTGCGGCACATCGAACGCGAAGTGGCCGACTTCATCGGTGTGGGTGACCAGCGCCGCACCCGCCTCGCGCGTCAGCATCATGGTGACGCCGGGAAGAGGCAGGCCTGAGGTGTCGGCGACCCTGCCCTGGACTCGACCTCGGGTGGACTGTGCCAGGACGGGCAGCGCGAGCAGGACGACCGCAAGGCACAAGACTGCGCGTCTCATGAGGACTGTGTCTCCGCAATGCCGAACGACGCTCAGATTATGGAGCTTTTCCCTGCCGTGCGCCAGCCGCCACGATCCGCCGCAGGCCTTCAGCCCTTCACTCGTGTCGCCAGCAGCAGCCACACCTCGGCGCGCGTGTCCCACGCGCGGCCCCGGTAGTCGCCAAGCACGGCCGTCACCCTGAATCCAGCCTTCTCCACCCGAGCCACCATCTGTGGCAGCGGCAGCGTGCGGAACGTGAGCGAGAAGCGATGCCGCTCGGTACGTGCTCCCCGCTTCTCCACGTATTCCTGGTCGAAGATCGTGAGCTTGCGTCGCCGATCCTGTCGCACCGACTCGATCAGGGTGACGTGCGCGACGGACGAGCGAAGACGGCCCTCGAGCCGGGTCTTGTTGGCGTACTCGTCCCACGCCGGAAGGTCCGGGACGAGATCCAGCCCGAACGTACCGCCGGGCCGGAGCACGCGCGCCACCTCTGACAAGGTGGCCACGAGGTCCCGCTCCTTCGTCAGCGACTGCAGAATCCCATACGGCGCCATGACCGCCGAGAAGGCTCGGCTTTCGAACGGCAGGAAGCGGATGTCCCCGCGGACCAGCTCGGGGCGCGAGGCGACCGGCAACCGTCGGGCGCGCCGTCGGGCGTAGGCCAGCATCGGCTCGGACCGGTCGATTCCCACCACGGGGACGCCCGTCCGCGCGACCGGCACGATCACCCGCCCCGTTCCGCAGCCCAGTTCCAGCAGCGCCCCCCCTTCTCGGCGCGCGAAATCCTGCCAGAACCTCACATCCTGCCGCCCCATCGTCCGCGCGTTCTCCCAGTCATAGAACCGCGCGTATTCATCCCACCCGCACCAGCCGTCGGTCGTCGCCATGCTCGATCCTCGGTTCAGATTCCCCAGATTCCCAGACATCTTCCAGGGTTGAGATCGTCACGGTTGAAGCAAGTTTCTGTGACCCCCTGGAATCTGTCTTAGGCCCCGATGATACTATCTGCTCATGCTCGAAGCCTCGTCCGATTCGCTCGAGAGCTGGCGCGACGAGTTCCCCATCCTCCACCGCTCCACCTACATGATCAGCAACTCGCTGGGCGCGATGCCTCGCGGGGTGGCGCTGTCGCTGGCGGAGTACGCGGAGACGTGGGCGACCCGGGGCGTGCGGGCGTGGGAAGAGCGCTGGTGGGAGATGGCTGGCGAGGTGGGCAACCGCGTGGCGGCGATCATCGGGGCGTCCGCCGGCTCGGTCAGCATGCACGACAACGTCACCACGGCGCAGATGGTGGCGCTCTCGTGCCTGAAGCCGGAGGGACGCCGGCGGAAGATCGTCTGTTCGGCCGCCGACTTTCCCTCGATGATCCGCCTCTATCGGGCGCAGGAGGCGCTTGGCGTCGAGGTGCACGTGGTGTCGGCCGGAGACGCGCTCAACGTCACCGAAGAACACCTCGTGGACGCGATCGACGAGGACACGCTGATCGTCGCCTTTTCCCATGTCCTGTTCCGCACGTCGTTCATCGTCGATCCCCGGCCGGTGATCGAGCGCGCCCGCAGGGTCGGCGCGCTGACGATGCTCGACGTCTACCAGTCGGCGGGAATCGTGCCGTTCGGCGTGAGCGAGCTCGACATCGATTTCGCAACTGGCGGCTGCCTGAAGTGGCTGTGCGGCGGACCCGGCAACGGGTTCCTCTACACCCGGCCGGAACTGCTCCGCACGGTGCGACCGCGCTTCACCGGCTGGCTCGCGCTGTCCCGCCCGTTTGCCTTCGATATCGACGACGACATGCTGCGGGAAGACGGGATGCGCATGATGAACGGCACGCCGCCCATCCCGACGTATTATGCCGCCATTCCCGGCCTCGACATCATCGGGCAGGTGGGGGTCGGCCCCATTCGCGAGAAGTCGCGGCGCATGACGGCCAGGCTGCTCGACCTGGTGGACCGACGAGGGTGGCAGACGCCGACCGCGCGCGACCCTGAACGGGTGGCGGGTACCGTGGCGATCGACATCCCGGATGCGCTGCCCGCCTCGCGCGAGCTCCAGGCCCGCGAGGTCGTCGTGGACTACCGACCGCGGGTGGGCATCCGGGTATCACCCCATTTCTACAACACGTTCGACGAGCTCGACCGGGTGGTGCAGGCGCTCGCGGACGTCGTGGAAGCGAGAGAGTTCGGCGAGGTCACGTCATCGCGAGTCACGTAGGAGTGCATCAATGAGCACGCTCTGGAATCATCGATACGCGCAGCGCACGCAGCGCATGACCAGTTCCGTCATCCGCGAGCTGTTGAAGCTCACGGCCCTGCCCGACATCATTTCGTTTGCCGGCGGACTGCCCGGCCCCGACCTGTTCCCGGTCGAGGAAATGAAGGAGGCGACCGAGACCGTCCTGGAAACGAAGGGACGGATCGCGCTGCAGTACAGCACGACGGAGGGCTTCCCGCCGCTGCGCGAGATGATCGTCCGCCACATGGCGCGCTACGGCATCGTCGTGGACATCGACAACGTCCTCATCACCAGCGGGTCGCAGCAGGCGCTCGATCTGATCGGGAAGATCCTCGTCAACCCCGGCGACAAGCTGCTGATGGAGAACCCGACCTACCTCGGGGCGCTCCAGGCGTTCAACATGTACGGCGCGGAGTTCGTGACCGTGCCGACCGACGATGACGGGATGGTGACGGACCGGCTGGAGGACGCGCTGCGCTGCGGGCCGAAGTTCATCTACGCGCTCCCCAACTTCCAGAACCCGTCGGGGGTCACGATGCCGTTCGACCGCCGGACGGCGCTCATCCGCGCGTCCGACCAGTACGGAATCCCGATCATCGAAGACGATCCCTACGGGCAGCTGCGGTACGAGGGCGAGCACATCAAACCGCTGGTCGTCATCGACGCCGAGCACCTGCAGTGCGAGCACAATGGGAAGTACACCGGCAACGTCATCTATCTCAGCACCTTCAGCAAGACGCTCGCGCCCGGGCTGCGGATGGCCTGGATGGTGGCGCCGAAGGAAGTGATCAACCGGCTGGTGCAGGCCAAGCAGGGCACCGACCTGCAGAGCAGCACCTTCGACCAAATGGTGACGTTCGAGGTGGGGCGCGGCGGGTTCATCGATCGCCACGTGCACCGGATCCGGGAGGTCTACGGCCACCGTCGGAACGTCATGCTCGCGGCGCTCGAGAAGGCGTTCCCGGATCCGTCGCTCGGTGTGCGCTGGACGCGCCCGCTGGGCGGCCTCTTCCTGTGGGCGTCGGTGCCGGAGTGGATGGACACGGCAGATCTGCTGAAGGACGCGGTGAAGGAGAAGGTGGCCTTCGTCCCCGGCTCGCCGTTCTTCCCGGGCGGCGGCGGCCACAACACGATGCGGCTGAACTTCAGCAACGCCCGCGACGAGCAGATCGAGGAGGGGATCGCGCGCCTCAGCCGCGTAGTCATGCGCCAGTTCGAAGCCCGCAAGGAGACGGTGTACCCCTGATCCCTGGCCCCTGATCCCTGGCCCCTTTTGGTACAATGCGCGTATGAAGAGTCGTGTTGCCGTCTTGCGGGTGGATCCCTCGACCGTCCTCGAGTCGATCGAGCGGTTGTGTGAGCTGGCGGGGATGCGCGAAACGCTGTCGCCGCAGGCGCCCACGATCCTCAAGGACAACATCTCCTGGCACTTCCCGTTCCCCGGCGCCAACACGACGCCGTGGCAGCTCGAGGGCACGATCCGCGCGCTGCGCGGCGCCGGCTACCGCGACCTGAGCTGCGTCCAGAACAAGACCGTCGTCACCGACGCGTTCAAGGGCGAGGACCTCAACCGGTACGTCCCGATCCTGTCGCGCTACGGCGTGCCGATTCTCTACAACTTCCGCGAACAGGACATGACGTGGATCCGCTACGAGCCGAAGGCGCGGATGCACGTCCTGCACAAGATCTTCCCCGAGGGGATTTACATCCCCGACTACTTTCCCGGCAAGAACATCGTCCACCTGCCAACGGTGAAGTGCCACATCTACACGACGACCACCGGCGCGATGAAGAACGCGTTCGGCGGCCTGCTGCACACGCACCGGCACTACACGCACTCGTGGATACACCGCACGCTGGTGGACCTGCTCGCGATTCAGAAGGAGATCCACCCGGGCGTGTTCGCCGTGATGGACGGCACGACGGCCGGCAATGGCCCAGGGCCGCGGACGATGTACCCGGTGATCAAGAACCTGATGCTGGCCTCGGCCGACCAGGTCGCGATCGACGCGGTGGCCGCGAAGATGATGGGCTTCGATCCGATGAGCCTCGAGTACATCCGCGTGGCGCACGAGGACGGTCTGGGCGTCGGCGACCCGCGCGAGATCGAGATCGTCGGCGACGACGTCTCGAACGAATCGTGGGGCTTCCACGTGGGCGACAACCTGGCCAGCCTCGGCGGCGATCTGTTCTGGTTCTCGCCGCTGAAGGTGTTTCAGAAACTGCTGTTCCACACGCCGATCGTGCACCTGTTCGTCTTCGCGTCCGAGACCTACCACGACTACTACCGCTGGCCGGTGAAGGACCGCCGGACGTTCGAGCAGTGGCGGCGCGACACCCCGTGGGGGAAGCTGTTCCAGGAGTACGAAGGCTCAGGGCAGACAGTAGCTGGCAGTTGACATCCGGGCCCGACCCGACGCTGCGAGCCGCTCGACGAGGGAGGACGGCTGCGGCAGCGGCGCCAGCACGGCGACCGCCCGCCCCCGAGCGCTGACCTCCAGCGTTTCCCCAGCCATCACGCGGTCGAGATATACGCTCAAGTTCTGTCGCAACTCGCGAACCCCGACACGACCCGCGGGTCCAGCGGCCTGTGTTCGTGGTGTGCTGGCCTTCATGTAGCACATGGTCGCACATGGGCAGAGGGGCCAGACCGGCCCGGGCGGCAGCGGTGGCTCATGCGCTGTGCTACAGTGCTCACTATGCCACCGACACGGTCGTCCTTCTACCCCCGTGTATTCGCGTCGGTGACCGCCGTCGTGCTGGGCATCGCGGTCCTGCGGATCATGCAGCCGTTCCTCGGCCCGCTGCTCTGGGCGACGCTCCTCGCCTTCATGGTGTTCCCGCTGAACGAGCGGCTGCGGGCGGCCTTCCGCGGACGCGCGAGCCTGGCCGCGCTGCTGCTCACCCTCGCCTCCATCCTGATGTTCGTGGTGCCGGCAATCTTCCTCGGCGTGATGTTCGGCCGGCAGGCGTCGGAGTTGATCGGCCAGCTGCAGACGAGTGCCGCGCAGCATCAGATCCAGCGCCCAAGCGACGTGCTGCAGTTGCCCCAGGTCGATCGGCTCGTCCAATGGGTCGAGTCGTCGCTGCCCATCTCCTCGGAACAGATCCGCGACTCGCTGCTGTCGGCCGGCCAGCAGATCATCCAGTCGATCATCTCGTTGGGCGGGTCGCTGTTCGCCTCGGTCTTCGGGTTGATCGTCGCCATCATCCTGGCGCTCTTCCTGCTTTTCTTCTTCCTGCGTGACGGCGAGCGGATGGTGACGCGCGCGATGGTCGTGGTGCCGCTCGATGACCGAAGGAAGGCGCACTTGCTCGCACACCTCGCCAGCGTCATCCGCGCGACCGTCCTCGGCTCGCTGGTCACCGCCCTGGTGCAGGGCACGCTCGTTGGCATCGGCTTCGCCCTGGCCGGCCTGCCGTCGCCGATCGTCTTCGCCGTGCTCTCGATGGGCGCCGCGATGATTCCGTTCATCGGCACCGCCGTCGTCTGGATACCGGCTGCCGTCTGGCTGCTGTTGACCGGGCACTGGGGCGCGGCGCTGTTCTTCGTGATCTGGGGCGCCGCCGTCGTCTCTTCGGCCGACAATGTTGTCCGGCCGCTGTTCATCTCGAGCCGCGCAAGGATCACGACGCTGCCGGTGTTCATTGGCCTGATCGGCGGCATCAGCGCCTTCGGCGCGATTGGCATCTTCCTGGGCCCCGTCGTGATCGCCCTGGTGCTCGCGCTCTTCAAGTTCGCGGAAGACGCGCTGAACGAGCAGAAAGCCGCGGAGGGCGCGGCCGGGCCGGCCGCCGCGCCGTAACATTCGGCTCGCGGCTGGCGGCTGACGGCTGGCAGCCTGTGACTTGCGCCTTGCAGCTGACGGCTGACGGCTCAGATTCTGTTCTCTATCTTCTATCTTCTGTCTTCTGTTCCCGTGATGCCCTTCCTCGACCTTCTTCCCGGCTCCGTCGTCCTGGGCCCGATGACCAAGGGCTCGAATCTTCCCTACCGGCGGCTCTGCGTGGAGCTGGGTGCGCGCGTAACCGTTGGCGAGATGACCGTCGCGCGGCGGCTGAAGCAGAAGCACCGCTCGGAGTTCGCGCTGATTCGTCGGGCGCCCGAAGAGCCGTGCTTCGGCGTGCAGTTGGCCGGCAACAACCCGGACGAGATGGCCTGGGCGGCGGCGCTCGTCGCCTCACGGGGCGCGGACTTCGTCGATGTCAACCTCGGGTGCCCGATTGACTACTTCACTAGCAAGGGACTTGGCGCCGCCCTCGCCCGCCAGCCGAAGCGCGTGCAGCGCATCGTCGAGGAGATGGTTCGCGCGCTGGGCGGGGTCCCAGTGACCGTGAAGATCCGGCTGGGATGGAACAGCGATCACCTGAACTATCTCGACGTCGCGAAGGCCGCCGTGGACGGCGGCGCGGCGGCGGTCTTCGTGCACGGCCGGACGCGGGACGCGCGGTACCGGTTCGCGGCCGACTGGGATGCCGTGGGCGAAGTGGTGCGGGCGGTGCCGGTGCCGGTGATCGGCAACGGTGACCTGCTGTTTCCGCACGACGTCGAGGCCGCGCGGCAGCGGTCCGGCTGCGCCGCCGTGATGGTGGCCCGCGGCGGGCTGATCAAGCCGTGGTTGTTCAGGGAGATGACGGAAGGCTACCGGGAGCTGACGGCGGACGATCGTCTGGCGATCTACCAGCGCTACGTGGCGCTCGCGCTCGAGCACTGGGGGGACCACGACCGGGCGCGCGCCCAGGTCGCCGACTTCACGCGGTGGCACTTCGGGTTCTGGTGCCGCTACGCTCCTCGCCGGCCGGACGGGTCGTGGCCCGGCATGCAGGAACGCGAGGACCTGGTCTTCGCGGTGACGCCGCTCGAACGCCTGCTGGCCCGCCAGGACCAGGCGGCGCACGCGTGGTTGACCGATCGCCTGCTGGCGAACGAGGCGGTCGATCCCGAGGCCGCTCCGCCGCCGTCGGACGAGGAAGTCGATGGCCGCAACAGCGTGCAGGTGGCGGGTTGATCTGAATACTGTCGAGTCGATCTGCCGGCTCTTGGATCTCCGGATGGTGCGCGCGCTTGCCCAATCGCCCCCTGGCTCGCGTGTCAGTGCGGGGTCACCTGATACTGGTAGAAATCAGGCATCCTGCCGGCTCGGATCGCCGCGGCGGACGCCGTGAGCGGTCGCGCTGGGTCAGGCCCACGCCGTAGTAGGCCAGGATGCGCTGCATTTTCGCGCGGCGCTTCGTCCACTGGGCGGACGTCGTCACCCTCCGCCCGTCGTTCATCACCGTGATGTCCGGCAGATCGACACGCATCGGGAAGTCGATCACGGCCGCCAAGCGCCTCTCGAACCGGTGGCAGGTCCTCGCAGGCTACACCTACGCACGGGCGAAATTCACCAACCTCTCCGTCGGCACCAGCCCCAACGCGTTCCTCAACACCGAGGGGCCCATCTACAACGACCGACCCCACCAGTTCAAGCTAACGGGCAGCTACATCCTGGGGTACGACATCTACGTGGGCGCAAACTACCGGTTCCAGAACGGGCCGCCGATCAACCGTCAGATCAGCGCACCACTCTCCTTCGGCGGCGGCAGCACGACCTTCAACATCGATCCACAGGGCACCGACCGGCTCCCCTCATTGCAAACCATGGATCTCCGGGTAGCGAAGACGCTCAAGGTCGGTGGGAAACGCACGGTCGAAGTGGACCTCGACATCTCGAACCTGACCAACGCGGATACCGCGTGGGAGTTCCGCTCACTGACCGGCCGGCTCAACGTCAGGAAGAGCGGCGACCCGAACGGCGAGATCATCAACATCCAGCAGTACCTGTCGCCGACGCAGATCCTGGGGCCACGGATCGTCCGGCTCGGGTTTGCCTTCCGCTTCTGAGGCGCGCAGGCGAAGAGTGCGGGGTCGGGAGCAACGTCTGTCGGACGTGGGGAACCGACGTTCCTGCCGACCCCGGGTCTAAGCGACGCGGCGCCGGTCTACTTCGCCGCCGGGCGACGGCGGCTGTTGGCCATCTCGATCAGGCGGCGCAGTTCCTTGATGGGTTCGGGATTGTCGTCGACCTGCAGGCGCAGAACCACGTCGTTGTGCAGCCACACACCGCCGTCCTTCTTGACGATGAGTACCGCAGCCGACTGCATGCCGCGCGTGTCCCCACCGGCCGCCTGCCCGGCTTCGAGCGCGGCTAGCAGGCGCAGTGACAGGTGGCCGGTGGTCTTCTCGAACGCCTCGACCATCCCGTTGACGACCGCCTCTCCCGCGAGGATGTTGCCCTGCGCAGTGCAGTACTTGCCGCCCTTGTGCCCCGCCCAGGTCGAGGCCTTCGGCCCGGTGAAGGCCGCGTATTCGCCCCTGGCATTCATCACCGCGAACTGTCGGCCCTGCTTGCTCCAGTCCTGGGGCCGCGGGTCGGGGTCCTTCTCCCAGACCTCCTTCACGATGTCCTTCGGGGCCAGGCCTTTCCTCAGGAGGGCCAGCGCCTGCGGCCCGTAGCTCACGTCGACGATGGCCTGGGTGGCCACCATGCCGGCGTCGGCTTCTCCCCAGAGCACGCCGTTGCCGACCGAGAAGACGCGGGACTGGACCGCGCCGCCGACCTCCCGACTGTCGGGGTCGTAGCCAAGGACCGAGAAGGTGGCCACCGGCTCCCACGGGGTCGAGGCGGCCGGTGCCGTTGACCGGGCACCCTGGGCCGTCGCCAGACCGATAGCGACCGCCAGCGTGAGCATGAGTTTCGCGCGCGTCATGGAACCTCCCAGCGAAGCTCCGCCTCGTAACGCCGAGGACGGGTGTCCAGAAGAGGATACGCGATTCGGGGGGCCGGTGATGACGATGCCTCGAACCCCTGAGCCTTCAGCCCGTCCTACAGCCACTGTCGCCGACGGAACCACGCGAGCATCGCCACGGCCGTGACGACGCAGATCGCCCAGAAGATCGGGTAGCCCCACACCGATTCAAGTTCAGGGAAGTGCTTGAAGTTCATCCCGTAGACGCCCGCCAGGAACGTCAGCGGGATGAAGATCGTGCCGATGATCGTCAGCACCTTCATCACCTCGTTGAGGCGCTGGCTCATCGCGCTCATGTAGGTTTCGGTCAGCCCCGTCGCGATCTCGCGGTACGTCTCCACGATGTCGATGATCTGCACCGTGTGGTCGTAGATATCGCGCATGTAGGTGCGCGTCGCTTCGCTCATGCAGGCGTGCTGCTCCCGCTGCAGCGCGCTGATCACCTCGCGCATCGGCCACACCGCTCGCCGCAGCAGCAGCATCTCGCGCTTGAGCGTGTGGATTTCCTGGATGACGGCCGGCGCCGGCCGCTGCAGCACCTCGGCCTCCACGTCCTCGAGGCGATCGCCGTAGAACTCGAGGATCGGGAAGCAGTGATCGACGATCGCGTCGAGCATCGAGTGAACCAGGAAGCTGGCGTCGTGGAGGCGCAGGCGGGAACCGGCCGTCTGAATCCGCTGCCGGATACCGTCCCAGACGTCGCCCCGGCTCTCCTGGAACGTCAGGACGGTGTGGTGGCCGAGGAAGATGCTGATCTGCTCGCTGCGAAGGTGGCCCTCGCTCAGTTCCAGCATGCGCGCGATGATGAACAGCCGCGCCTGGATTTCGCCGACGTCGTCGTAGGCCTCGACCTTCGGCCGGTGTGTGACGTGCAGCACGTCCTCGACGGCCAGCGGGTGCAGGTGGTACTTCTCCGCCAGTCCCCGGACCGCCAGCATGTCCCCGAGTCCGTCCACGTTGATCCACCGCACGGTGGCCCAGTCCGGCCGGTGGGCGGCCAGGAAGGTCGGAACATCCTTCACCTCCACGACGCGGGCCTGCTCGGGTCCGTAGTCGATGCAGGTGATCGTCGCCGGTTCCTGGGCGCTCGGCATGCGCGCGAGGTCGGAGAGTTCGATGCCCGCCACGGCGCCGGGCTTCGATCGCTTTCGCAGCCGCGGGATGCTGAAGCGCGGCCGCAGGCTGCTTCGCTTCGAGTGGCGCCGCGGCGTGCCGGCGGCCGGTTCGCCGGTGGCCTCCGGCGTCCTGACCGCCGACGGCATCTCGGCCGGACCTGCCGCGTGTTCGGGTCGCTGGGGATCTATGGTCATTACGCGGGCCTCCGTTCCAGGTCCTGCTGGTCCTTGCCCTTCCACACCAGTTGCGGGTCGAGCGACGGGTCGCGCGGGTACAGCGCGGCGCCCGGCCGCGCCTCGGCCTCGGCGACGAAGTCGCGCAGCTCCTCGGTGGGGATGTTGACGCGCGCGTCCTTGTGCTTGAACGACTCGACGGGGATGGGCGGTTTCGGCTTGGGTGGTGTCTTGGCCATAATCCGGCTTGCGACTTGCCTGCCCTGAGCCTGCCGAAGGGCGGCTTGCGACTTACGGCTTGCGGCGGCTCGCGGCTCGGGCTCCACGATCATCTCGACGGTGGCCGGATGGCCAACAGGTTGACGACGCGAACGGAACCGTAGATCTGACCGTCCGACAGGTCTTCAACGCTCATGCAGTTCGTTTCGCGACTGGGGCGGCCTCCAGCGCAGGTCGACGCCGTCACCGAGGCGAGCGAGCGCCCGTCGCTGGGCGCGTGCGAACCCCTTGCGCTCCCGAACCAGCGATTCGAGTCGGTCGGCGACGAGCGCGCTGACTGAGCGTCCCTCCGCAGCCGCGTGCGCGCGGGGCTCGCGGATCAGGTCGGCGTCCAGCTTCAAGGTGATGTTGGCCGTCATAGTTCCAGTTCCCCGGCTTGCAGGACTACTGTGCAGGACAATCTTACGTGCAGACACTCGTCCGCGCCCGTCAAATGTAGCTGGACTTGCGCCACGGGCTGCCAGTGCCGGGCTATAATCGGTCTGCCATGCTTGCTGGTCGCCTCTCGGTATCGGACGCGCAGATTCGGGATTTCTGCCTGAAGCATCACATCCGGAGCCTGGCGTTCTTCGGCTCGATATTGCGCGACGATTTCGGTCCGACGAGCGATGTCGACATCCTGGTCGAGTTCGAAGCCCAGCATGTGCCCGGCCTGCTGCGGCTGGCCGCGATGGAACGCGAACTGTCGGCGATGCTCGGTGGCCGTCACGTCGACATGCGCACACCGCGAGACCTGAGCCGGTACTTCAGGGACGACGTGCTCGCTCACGCGGTCGTGCAGTATGCACAAGGATGACGCCATCAGGCTTCGCCACATGCTGGATGCCGTGCGCGAAGCGCAGGGATTCGCCGCGTCGCGTTCCCGGTGTGACCTGGATCACGACAGGCTGCTGGTGCTCGCGCTCGTCAAGGACGTCGAGATCATCGGCGAGGCCGCCAGCCGCGTCTCGGCGGGCACCAGGCTGGAATGGGCCGACATCCCCTGGCAGGACATCGTGGCAATGCGCCACCGCCTCATTCACGGCTACTTCGACATCGATCTCGACATCGTCTGGAGCACGGTGACGGACGATCTCCCACCCCTCGCTGCGCAACTCGAACGGGCCCTGTCGTCGGCATCGCGGTAATCCCGTACGTGGTCAGCCTTATGCCAGCGCCGCCGATCCCGCCCGGATCACCCCTTCCGCGTCTCACGGGTCGGTGACCTCGACGATCAGGTTGAGGATCGAGCCGTCGGGCCGCCGGAACCGCGCGAGGAAGTCCGGATAGCAGTTCTGCTCCTCGCCGTTGAGCGTGTAGGGAACCAGGATGGGGTTTTCGATGACAGCCTGGGGCACGAGTTGTGGTCCTCCCGGTGCGGCGGGGAGTGTAGCAGATCTCTGATGCTGAGCCAGGTCGCC
This sequence comes from Acidobacteriota bacterium, assembly GCA_017883185.1. Classification (GTDB taxonomy): domain Bacteria; phylum Acidobacteriota; class Vicinamibacteria; order Vicinamibacterales; family Fen-181; genus FEN-299. Next base: position 2,886 of record JADGOB010000016.1, on the reverse strand, counting down.
CGGCCGCTGCCCGCGACATAGTGGAACTTTCCCCCCTCCCAAACTGAATACCACCAGAGTGCGTCGAACCAGGAAGACGTGAGCGCAATCCTGACGATCGACCGGGTCCCGGATGACGAATTGCTGCGGCGCACCGTGGCTGGCGACGGGGAGGCGTTTGCCGCCCTGTATCGACGACGGCGGCCGGATGTGTTCCGGTTCACGCTGCATATGACGGCCGACCCAAGCGTGGCGGAGGATATCGTGCAGGATGTGTTCGTCGCGGTCATGCACGATGGCGGCCGGTTCGAGCCCGGTCGCTCGACCGTCGCCGCCTGGCTCCGCGGGATCGCGAGGAATCTGCTGCGGCAGCGGTTTGCGCGCGACCGCCGGCTGGAGCCGCTGGCGCACGACGAGGAACCGCCGGAATCGGCAGTCGCCCAACCCGACGCGCTCGCGGATCTCCTCCGGGTGGAACGGGTGGAGGCCTTGCGGCGAGCCGTGCTCTCGCTGCCCCTCCGCTACCGGGAGGCGGTCGTCTTCTGCGATCTCCAGGAGTTGTCATATTCGGATGCCGCGGCCGCGTTGTCGTGCGCCGTCGGCACTGTCAGATCCCGTCTTCACCGCGGGCGTGCCCTGCTGGCGGCGAAGATGGCAGCAAGCGCGGCGGCGCGCGCAAAGGCCGTCGAGTCGGGAACTGACGAGCCGGGACCTGATCTGACCCGGGTGGCCGGGATACGGAGAGTCAGGAACGCGGCTCTCGAACCCGGAGGTTGGGCGTCATGAAGTGTCACGAGTACGAAGCGGACCTCGTCGATCTGGCAAGGATCGACGCGACAATCGGCCAGCAGGGGTCTGAGCTCCGGAAGCACCTGGACACTTGCGCGGTCTGCGCGGCCAGGTTCGAGCGGGAACGCCAACTGAGCGCCGCCCTTCGGGCGCTGGCACGTGAGGTCGAGGTCGTCGAGGCCGACCCGGTCGCCGAGCGCCGCCTGATTGAGATGTTCGAGTCCCGTCGCGCTGCCCAGGGCGGCCAGGGCGTGTTCTCGTCGGTTCGCCCCACGAATTGGATGTGGGCGCTTGCCGCCGCAGCCGGACTGGTGCTGTTCGTCGGCGCAACCTGGAGCGCCGTGCGCTGGGACCGCGCGAGCGGCAGCGTTGGAAGCCAGGCGTCCCCGGGCGGCGTGCACGGCGCGATGCCCCCAGCCGACGGCCGGCGGCTGGCCGGTAGTGCGGCGCAACGGGTGGACACGCCGCCTGGGGACGCAGGCGTGCGGGCGTTGTCATCAACGGCGCGAGCCGAAACCGGCCGTGTTTTGACGTCGCGGACGACGTCCCGGCGAACGACATCCCGCGGAAACCGCTCGCCGGCTGTCGAAGAATTCGATGGGTTCATGGCGCTGCCGGCGGCCGACCGCCTGCCGGAATTCGAGAGCGGGATGATTGTCAGGGTAGAGCTTCCGGTGGCAAGCCTGCCGGCCTATGGGCTGGAGATCGTGCCGGACGTGGCGCGGACGCCGGTCAAGGCGGACGTGCTCGTCGGCCAGGACGGCCAGCCCCGGGCAATCAGGCTGGTCAGCATGGAGACACGACCAAGGAGAATCCGATGAAGAGGATGATTTTCGCCCTGCTTGCCGTCACCGCGATCGCGGCGAGCGCTCACGCACAACAGGTTTCAACCTACACGTTCGAGCGGAAGGTGTCGGCCGATCAGGCGCCCCAGGTACTGCTCGACAAGATTCGGCTCGAAGAGGGCCAGGTGGCGATCGAGTCTCGCACGACGCCGAACGCGCCGTACGCCGGCGAGACGACGAACGAGTCGATCCAGGTACTGCCCGACGGTAACCGCATCGTTCATCGCACGGTGACCCGCGTGTATCGTGACAACACCGGCCGCACCCGCCGCGAGACGCTGGATGCCGATGGCCACGTCGTCCTGGTCGCGATCAACGACCCCACGACCGGCGTGAGCCTTGTCGTCGATCCGCGGACCAACAAGGTCAGCCGCTCGTCCGTCGTGAAATACTCCACGACCGTTCCCCACGAGGGGGGAACATTGACGTCGGTGCAGAGCGCCGGCTCCACCGCGGTGTTCATCGCCTCGGAGGACAAGGCCCACGCCGAAATTGAGATCAAGGTCAAGGCTGCCGAGCCGGCCGGCGCGGGTGGCGGGGTGTTCTTTGTGACCAGCGGCGCCGCCGTCGCGAAAGGCGAGACAACGAAGGAGGACCTTGGACAGCAGACGTTTGAAGGAGTCACGGCGAACGGCACGCGCACGACAACGCTGATGCCGGTCGGCGCCATTGGCAACGAGCAGCCGATCAAGATCGTGTCGGAAGAGTGGTTCTCGTCCGATCTGCAGGTGCTGGTGCTGACCAAGCACAGCGACCCCCGCACCGGCGAGACAACCTACCGCCTGGCCAACATCACCCGGGGCGAGCAGCCGAAGTCGCTGTTCGAAGTGCCGGCCGGTTACACGGCGAAGTAGGAATTGGGGCCAGGCCCCAATTGAAAGGTCGACTTCCGCCTAGCGTCGCCGTGCGGGAGGCGGCTCATCGTCATCATCGTCGTGGTCCGCCGTCACCGCGAGCGCCCTGACGAAGGCGGCGCGCACGGGCGGCGGCATCGCGCTGTTCGGGCCCTTGACGGACTTCCAGATGATCTCGTTCAAGGCCTGCTCGGGTGCGAGGTCGGCCTCGGCGAGGTACATCGCGGCCGACGCCGCGGCGCCCCACGCATTCACAGCGTTCTTCTCCTGGAGATCGATCCGTGCGGGGCGGTTCTTGAACGGCGCCAGCACCGGCGTGGGCTGGAAGGCGGCGTACATCGGCGTCGCGCCCGCGTCGAGGTTGCTCATCGGGGGCAGGCCGAGGATCAGCTCGATCGTCCGCAGCATCGCGGCCGTGT
>JADGOB010000195.1 GCA_017883185.1 Acidobacteriota bacterium | reverse complement strand
GGTGCCGTCGAGGGCGAGCATCTCGCCGTCGATGGCGCGCTGGTCGGTCGCGTCCATGCCGACGAGCTCGGGCCCGATGACGTCGTTGACGTTCTCCACGGCGGTCAGCACGCCCTTGCCCGGCGCGGGGCCTTCGGCCCGGCGAAGCACCGCCGGGCCGTTTCTTTTGGTGGTGCCAGTAATGGTGCAGCGTCCGGCGGTATCGCTGCCCTCAGGGACCGCCCGCGTCGTGTCGAATGTTGATCTCGACCTTGAGCCGGAGCCCAAGCGGCGGTACGTCTTGAGAGTCGAACCGATAGGCGAAGGTCACGCGGCCCTCGGTCTGCTTCCATTTGGGCTTGCCGAGCCACGGAACGAGAACGCCGCGCAGGGCTTTCATCATCCGGCCTGCCGGCTCGGCGTTGGTCTGCACGAGATCGATGTCCTCGGAATAGCGCGCAGCCGGCTCGAGATGAAGCTTGTACAGCGCGGTCCCGCCCCGGAGGGCGAGCATCTTCGCCTCGAGCTCGAGACGCGACCGAACGGAAGACCGGAGCGTCGGCTCGAGGGCGACGAGCAGCGAGGTCATGCTGCGGCGGACGGTATCAGCCTCGGCCTGCCACGGCAACGGCCACAACAGGTACCGAATGTCTGGCAGGGACAGGGCGCCCGCGACGCGAGAGGCAGTTTGCACGTCTTGCCGAATCCGGCGACAATACGCAGCAACGACTACGCCGACCGAGGCTCGAGCAGGCCGACGCGTGCGAGGATTTGACGGGTGAGCTGACCCCGGGGGAGCAGACATGGCAGTCGATATTCCGCTACACATCCTGTTTATCGAGGATGTGTCGTCGGACGCGGAACTGGCCGCGCGAGAGCTGCACAAGAGCGGCCTGGAGTTCTCGTGGGCCAGGGTTGATTCGGGGCCGGCCCTGCTGGACGCGTTGAAGACGCACGGCCCCGATCTGATCATCTCCGACTACACGATGCCGGATTTCAACGGCCTGGAGGCACTGTCTCTCTCGATCGCCCATGACCCCGAACTCCCGTTCATTGTGCTGACCGGCGCGCTGAACGAAGAAACGGCTGTCGAGTGTCTCAAGGCCGGCGCCTGGGACTACGTGCTGAAGGAGCATCGCACCCGACTGCCCTACGCCGTCCGCGAAGCGCTCAGCCGAAGACGGGCGATGATGGACGCGTCCAGGGCACATGAAGCCCTGCAGGAGAGCGAGCGACGCTACCGCACGCTGGCGAACTCCGGGCGGGCGCTCATCTGGACCTCCGGCCCCGACAGGAAGCGCGACTACGTCAATCAGTCGTGGCTCGATTTCACGGGCCGCACCCTCGAACAGGAACTGGGTGATGGATGGGCCCACGGGGTCCATCCGGACGACCTGACCACATGGCTCGAGGCCTGCACGACGGCGTTCGAAAAGCGTCAACCGTTCAGCTCGGTCCACCGCCTGCGGCGTCACGACGGCAAGTACCGATCGGTCCAGGACGATGGCACACCACGCTACGACACCCGTGGGAACTTCCTGGGCTACATCGGCCACTGCCTGGACATCACCGAGCGCCTAAGGGCGGAGCAGGAACGGATCAGGTTCGAGGTCGCGTTCGCGCAGGCGCAGAAGATGGAGGCTGTCGGGCGGCTCGCCGGTGGCGTCTCGCACGACTTCAACAACCTGCTGACGGGCATCCTGGGGTACTGCTATCTGCTGCTGGCCTCGATGCCACCCGAGTCGCCCTACCGGGACGACATCATCCGGATCCAGTCGGTCGCGGAACGGGCATCCACGCTCACGCGACAATTGCTCGCGTTCAGCCGGAAACAGGCGATGAACCCGATCCTGCTGAACCTGACGACACTGGTGTCCGACCTGCGGAAGCCGTTGCGCACCATGATGCGCGAGAACATCGAGATCGTGTGGGACCTCGCATCCGGTCTCGACGACATCTCCGCCGATCCCGGCCAGATCGAGCAGGCGGTCTACAACCTGGTGAGCAACGCCGCCGACGCGATGTCGGATGGAGGACAGCTCACCATCCGCACGGCCCAGGTGACGCTCGACGAGGATTTCGTGGCCGCCCAACCCGGCGCCCGCACGGGGCGTCATGTTGCGCTCTCGATTACAGACACAGGCCGGGGAATCGAGCCCCAGTTGCTGCCGCTGGTGTTCGAACCGTTCTTCACGACGAAGGGTCCGGGAGAAGGGACGGGGCTTGGGCTGGCCGCCGTCTATGGCATCGTCAAGCAGTGCCGTGGCTATGTCGCAGCCCAGAGCGACGTGGGCCGAGGCTCGACCTTCACCCTGTACTTCCCGGTGTCGGGCGGCACGCTCGCGTCGCCAGCGCCTGCACAGGCGTTCTCAACTGCTGACGCCCGAGCTGCTGAGACGATTCTCCTCGTCGAAGATGATGAGGGGCTTCGCGTCCTGCTTCGGCGCGTGCTGGAAGGGCAGGGGTACCGCGTGCTCGAGGCTGTCGACGGCCTCGACGCCACCACGCGATGGCTGGACGACGCCGTTCGGATCGACCTGCTCCTCACCGACATCGTCATGCCGGGCCGAAATGGGGCGGACGTCGCACGCCTGTTTCGGGAATCCAGCCCCGCACTCCGCGTCGTGTTCGTGTCCGGCTACGCGGATTCGACCATCTTCAAGGGCGTGGTGGTGGACGAGCACACGGCGATCATCCAGAAGCCGTATCTCCCGAGTGTGCTGGTCCGCCAGATCCGGCACATGCTAGGTCGTCGGGAAGCGGGACCCCAGCCCCGTTCGTAGCGGATGAGGCGTGCCGGCCCAGCGTGGGATCGAACGGCCCTGCGGGCTGAGGCGCAGGTGTATCGGACGACTCGGCTTCAACAGCCGGTCGTCGAGCCACCAACGTCCAGTGCAGGTGGACGACGCTGAGCAGGGCATTGACCGCCTCGGGATCGAACTGGGTGCCGCGGCAACGTTGGATTTCGAAGATGGCCTCGGCCGGTGTGCGTGCCTCGCGGTGCACACGATGGTGGGTCATGGCGTCGATGGCGTCCGCCAGGGCGATGATGCGGGCGCCCTGTGGGATCTCCTCGCCACGCAGGGCCCAGGGGTAGCCCGTGCCGTCCATGTGCTCGAAGATGGCCCGCACGATGACTGCGGCTGGTGCCAGGAACGCGATGCGACCGAGGATTTCGCTGACGAGGCGTGGCTGCTGCCGCACAATTTCGATCTCCTCGTCGGAGAGCTGGGCCGGCTTGCACAGGATCGTCGCGGGCAGGGCCACCCGGCCGAGGTCGTGGAGCAGTGCCGCCCGCTGGATGTCGGCGAGTTCCGGGCTGCGGATCCCCAGGTGCACGGCCATGTTCGTCGCGATGGCCGCCACGCGCCGCGAATGTTCGACCACCGCGTGGTCGGGCATGATTCCATCGATCAGGCGGTCGAGGTCGGCATCCGACACCACCGGTGTCGCGGCAAAGAACGATTCGATCTGTGCCAGGTGTTCGTGGACTTCGCGCTGCAGACTCTCGAGCCGCTGTCGGGAGTGTTCGGCATCGCGATGCCAGCGCACGCCCCGCGCGAGGGAGTGCCGGAACTGCTCACTGCTGAACGGCTTCGGCAGGAAGTCGACCGCACCCAGCCGCAGGCTCGAGAGGGCCACGTCGGCGCCCTGGCTGGCGGTCGCCATGACGACCGCCGTGCCCGGATACTCGTCTCGCAGGCGTTCCGCCAGCCACACCCCGTCGTGGCCCGGCATCTTGACGTCGCACACGGCGACGCCAGCCGCCCGTTCCGCCATTCTCTCGAGCGCCTCGTCCGCGTCGGCCGCCTGACGGACCTCATGGCCAAGCCGCTCGGCCCAACGGGCCATCACCTCCCGCACGGAGGGCTCATCGTCGACGACAAGAATTGAACACATGTGAAGCTCCGTTTATGATGTTGACCCGTTCACGCGTTGCGCGATGACTGCGGTGTGTGGAGCTGGTGCTGCTCGAGAAAGCGATAGAGTTTGCGCCGGCTGATGCCCAGCAATTCCGCCGCCGCTTTCTTGTTGCCGTGGACCCGATCGAGGACACGGAGGATGTGGTCTTTCTGGACCAGATCCAGTTGATTGGTATCGCCCCGATCGTTCGGGGGCGTCATGGACTGCGGCGGGGCTGCCGCACCCGCGGGCGATCCCGCGGCACCGGCGGCGGGGACCGTCAATCGAACCAGGTCCCGCGTGGTGATCAGATCGCCTTCCGCCAGGATGCAGGCCCGCTCCACGACGTTGCGCAACTCGCGGACGTTGCCTTCCCAGTGTGCGTTCACCAACGTCCGCTCGGCGTCCGCGGAGATCCCTCCGATGGGCTTCTTCAGGCGCGAGGATATCTCCCGGACAAAGGCGGCCACGAGGTACGGGATGTCCTCTCGCCGATCCCGAAGCGGCGGCAGCGAGAGTTCGATGACGTTGAGCCGATAGAGCAGGTCCGTCCGGAACCGTCCCGCTGCCACCTCGGCATGAAGGTCGCGATTGGTGGCCGCGAACACATGGACATCCACGCGCCGGCGGTCCACGCTGCCCACGCGCTGAATCTCGCCGGTCTCCAGGACCCGCAGGAGCTTCGCCTGCAGGCTCAGGGGCAATTCGCCAATCTCGTCCAGGAACAACGTCCCTCGGTTGGCCTGCTCGAACAACCCGACCTTGTTGTCGGTTGCGCCCGTGAAGGCACCGCGGACGTGTCCGAACATCTCGCTTTCAGACAGGGTGTCGACCACGGCGGAGCAGTTCACCGGGACAAACGTCCGATCGCGGCGAGACCCGAGGGTGTGGAACGCCTTGGCCACCAGCTCCTTGCCGGTACCCGTCTCGCCCGTGATCAGCACATTCCGGACATGAGGCGCGAGCCGGCGGATCATGCTGAAGGTGTCCTGCATGATGGCACTGCGCCCGATCATCCCGCAGAACTCGAGGCGGCGGGCGACGTCGCCATCGAGCTCGAGCAGGCTTCGGCGCGTGGCCGCGTCCTCGCGGACGCGCCCCAGGAGATCGCGCAGCCGGTTGAAATCGAGCGGCTTGTGCAAGTAGTCCACCGCGCCAAGCTTGATGGCGGCCACGGCTTCGTCGATGGTGCCCGCGCCACTCATCAGCGCAGTCCCGCACGACGGCACGCGCGCGCCCAGCGCACGCAGCACCTCGAGCCCGTCCACCTCGGGCATCCGCAGATCCACCAACGCGAACACCGGGGCCCGTTCGAACGCGTTGAAGGCCTCGTACCCGTCGGCGCAGCACACCACCTCGAACCCCTCCTCGGAGGCGATTCTCCCCACGACGTCCCGCACGACCGGGTCGTCATCGACGAGCAGCATCAGGGGCTGTCGCGCGGTCATCGCAGCACTCCGGCCGGGTTCGCGGGTAGACGCGGTGTCGAAGCCGTGGGTCGTTCGAGCTGGCCGCTCTCGTGCAGGGCGATCAGGATCCCGACAAGCGTCGGGTCGTGGAGGCCCCGGGTCGCTTCGTCCCGGAGGCATTCCAGCGCCGCCACGGATGACAGCGCCGACTTGTAGGGGCGCGGCATCGTCAACGCATCGAACACATCCACGACGCCGACGATTCGCGGCAACAGCGGTATCTCGGCGCCCACCAAGCCATCGGGATATCCGCTGCCATTGAGGTGCTCGTGGTGATGGCGGACGATGGGCCGGACGGAGCGCAGCGCCCGGAAATCGGCACACAACAGCTCACCAACCGTGGTGTGGCGCTTCATGATCTCGAACTCGTCTGCCGTCAGCCGTCCGGGTTTGAGCAGGATGGCATCGGGGATCGCAATCTTCCCGACATCGTGGAGGAATGCACCCCGGTGAAGCACGCGCAGTTCGGCAGGGCTGAGCGCCAGTTCGACGCCGATGGCGGTGGCGTAGGTCGCCAGCCGCTCGCAATGCCCCACAGTGGACGGATCCCTCGCCTCGATGGTGCGGGCGAGGTTCAGGATCACTTCTTCGGCAGAATCGAGGTCGTCGGTGAAGTGCTTGACGCTCAGGAGCGCGCGAACTCTGGCTCGAAGCTGCCGGACGTCGATGGGCTTGGTGAGGAAGTCGTCCGCGCCGGCTTCCGTCCCCTCGATCCGATCATCTGCAGTATCCAGCGTCGTGACCAGGACGACTGGCGTCAGCCGCGTGACGGGATCCGCCTTCAGACGGCGGCAGACTTCGAAGCCGTTCATCCCGGGCATCATGACGTCCAGCAGCACCAGGTCGGGCGACGACTGACGCACCGTCTCGAGGCCGCTCGCGCCATCGTATGCCACCTTGACGTCGTACCCGTCCGCGACCAGATGCCGCCGAAGGACGTCGGCGCTGACGTCCGTGTCGTCGACGATCACGACCGTTCCATTCGGCTGGCAGGTTCCCACCATCGCGCTCCTCCGTTTGCCGTCCGTCTCGGTGCCTGGCATGTCCACGATGCCACCGTGAGCAAGATCGGATCCACCCGCAACTGTCGTAGATACCGCGTGCGGCAGCATGAGGCGACCCGCGGCGAGTGCGCCGGCGAACACCGCTGTGCACCTGTGCGCAGTCTATGCCATTCCTGGTGCCCCGCGACAACAACGGATCGGGGTTGCCGCCAATGGCTCCGGACTCCCGCGCCCGATCCTCCGGCTTGACACCGTGATGGCGAAAGCCTATGTTGGCGGCAAACTGGCTCCCCTGGTCCACCGGGTGAAGAAGCTGTATCCGCAGTTCTAAGTCATCGGGGAGGCCGAATGAAGCAGTACGTGGGCCAGATCATCCAGGTGATGGGCCACACGCATGGCTTGGATGTTTCCCGGTACGACACGTCCTTTCTGGTGAAATCCCTCGGGAGACGGCTGCGCGCCACGTCCATCAAGTCCCGCACGGCCTACCTGCAACGTCTGTCGGATGATCGCGCGGAAGCTGAGGCTCTTTTCCGTTCGCTCCACATTACCTACAGCGAGTTCTTCAGAAACCCGTTCACCTTTGCCCTGCTGGAGCAGGTAGTCCTGCCCGGCCTCGTCCAGGAAAAGGAGAAATCAGACCGGGGGACGCTTCGTGTCTGGTCGGCCGGATGCGCCGCTGGCCAGG
>JADGOB010000069.1 GCA_017883185.1 Acidobacteriota bacterium | reverse complement strand
TTCAGGCAGTGCCGATGCCGCGGGTCACGTACAGGTGGGATGCGCCGATGCGATAGAGTCCCTCGGGGTACGGGCTCATGAGGTGGGCCGCGCTGAGGTCGATGCCCGGGAGGCTCACCCGGATCTGGCCGCCATGCCAGTTGACCGGCGAGCGTCAGGGGAAGCCGGACACGCGCGTGGAGCACGACTCGCGTATGATGGAATGCGGTCGAGAGGACGACGTCGCCGTTCGCGCCCTGCAGAACACCCATGACCTGGCTTCCATTGCTGGCCGTCGGGGCCGCCACCCTGATTCTCAACCTCCCCTTCGGCTTCTGGCGCGCCGGGGTCAGGAAGTTCTCGCTCCGGTGGTTCCTGGCCGTTCATGCGCCGGTGCCGCTGATCGTCGTCTTGCGCCTCGCGGCCGGGCTCGGGTGGCGCCTGAGCACCTTCCCGGTGCTCGTCGGCGCGTTCTTCGGCGGGCAACTGCTGGGGGGACGCATTCGCGCGGCCATGAAGCGTGCCTGACGGCAAACGTACACAAGCGGTTCGGAAGTCGCACCAGCCATTCCGAGCGTGCGGGTCCCTCTTCAGCGCGCCAGCAGCCTTGACGCGTCCCACCCGCCGCCGAGCGCCTTGACCAGGAGGACGCTGGCCGTCAGGCGGCGCGCGAGGATGTTCGCCGCGGTCCTGCGGTTGCTCAAGACCGTGTTCTGCGCGGAGATCACCTCGAGATAGGTGGCGATGCCGCCCTTGTAGCGGTTGGTGGAGAGAGCGAGCGACCGTTCCGACGCGGCCAGCGCCGCCTGCTGGACGGTCGCTTCCTCGTCGAGGACGCGCAGCGTGGCCAGGTAGTCCTCGACCTCGCGGAATGCCGCGAGCGTGGTCTCGCGGTACAACGCCACGGCGCGTTCGTAGCCCGCCTTCGCCTGGTCCGACACGGCCCGGCGCCGCCCTCCATCGAACAGGACCATCACGGCGGCAGGAGCGGCGGTCCAGAACCCGCTGACACCGCGGAGCAGATCGAGCAGCGCCGCGCTCTCGAACCCGGTCGTGCCCGTCAGCGTCAACGCCGGGAAGAACGCGGCAGCTGCCACGCCGATCTGTGCGTTGGCCGCGGCCACGCGCCGTTCCGCCGCCGCGATATCCGGGCGGCGCTCGAGCAGGTCCGCTGGCAGCCCGGTGGGAATCGGCGGCGGCTCGCCAGCCAGCGGCTGCACCGGCAGACTGACGGTGGACGCCGGTTCACCGATCAGGGCCGCGATGGCGTGCTCCACCTGCGCGCGGCGCGCCTCGATGTCGATCACCTGCGCGCGAGTCGCTTCGAGCTGCGCTTCCGCCTGCGCGACGTCGATGGCGGACGCCACGCCGCCCTTGTAGCGGTTGCGCGTCAATTCCAGCGCTCTCTCATAGGCTGCCACGCTCGATTGAAGAATCTCCCGCTCCGCATCGAGCGCGCGAACCGCGAAGTAGTCGGCGGCAAGCTCCGCATGAAGACTCAGGCGCACGACTTCCAGGTCGGCAGCGCAGGCCTGCGCGGACGCGCGGCTGGCCGCCACGGCGTACCGCACTCGCCCCCAGACGTCCAGCTCGTACGACGCGTCGAACCGCAGCAGGTAGTCGGTGTAATGCGTCGCCGCCGTCGGGTCGCTGAGCGGCCGGTTCTCGGACTGGTTGTTGTCGATGACGGCCGCAGTTCCCGAGACCTGGGGAACCTTCGACGCGCGGGCGTAGCGGACGAGGGCACGCGCCTGATCGAACTGCGCCTGGGCTGCGCGCAACGTGTTGTTGGAGACCTCGATCCGCTCCTCCAGCCCGTTCAGCGGCGGGTCATTGAAGATCTCCCACCACGCGCCCCGCACGGCCTCGTCGTTGGGCTGCGCCGGTTTCCAGGCGCCGGCCTCCTTGAACGATGGGGGCACGGGCGCCTGTGGCCGCACGTACTTCGGCCCGGTGGCGCACCCGCCCGCACCGAGAAGACCGATGACGAGGACGACCCGCCAGTTCACCGCGCCCGTCCTGTTCCGGGCGCGGCGCCCGTATCCGTGCCCGATCCCCCGTTGTTCTGAAACACGCGAACGAGTTGCTTGTCCACGAGCGAGTCGGGCGGGCTCACCACCACGATCGTGTCTGCGCCGATGCCGTCGAGGACCTCGACCTCGGTCCCGAAATCGCGGCCGAGGGTGACCGGCGTCATCACCACCGTCGAATCGCGCTGAACGACCGCCACCCTGACGCCATCGCCACGGAAGATCACGGCGTTCACCGGCAGCACCCAGGTCGACGCAGCCGTGGGCAGCTTGAAGGAAACCTGCACGAAGGCACCCGGCAGCAGTTCTCCCGTGGCGTTGTCGACCTCCAGTTCGGCTAGCAGCGTCCGCGAGGCCACGTCAATGGCCTCAGACGTGCGCACGAGCACCGCGCCATACCGCCGGCCCGGGTACTCCGCCAGAGTCAGGTCGGCCGCCAGGCCCTTGCGGGCCACGCGCGAGAAGCGCTGCGGCAGGTTGACGAAGACACGGAGCCGGCCGGTCGAGGCAATGTGAAACAGTTCCCGGGCGGCGCCGCCAGACGCGCCCGGATCGATCAACGCGCCGACATCCGTGTTGCGGACCGTGACCACGCCGTCGATGGGCGCATAGATCCGCGTGAACGCCTGCAGCTGGTCGAATCGCTGCACGTTGTGCCGGGCCGACTCCACCGAGGCTTTCCTGGCCTCGAGCGCGCCCGCCGCGTTGTCGGCATCCTGCTGGGTTACCGACTCGGTCTTGACCAGCTCACGGTAGCGGTCGGCGGTCACCTGCGCCAGCCGGAGGTTGGCCTCGGCCGTGGCGAGATCGGCCCGCGCCTGCTGCAGCTGCTGCTCGAGCTCGGGCGCGTCGATTTCGGCCAGCAACTGGCCCGCCTTCACCCGCGTGCCCATGTCCACCAGCCGCCGCCGGAGGTAACCGTTGATGCGCGCGTAGATCGGCGCGTCGGCAAACGCCTGGAGATTGCCGGGCAGCACGACTCGCTCCTCGGGCGCTCCCGCCTTCGGCCTGATCACCGCCACGGTCGGCGTATTGAGCTCACGCGTCTCGCTCGTCAGCGTGGTCATCGCTCCCGCGCGGCTGGCGATGCCCCACCACGCCAGGCAGCCGGCCGCCGCGGCGAGGCCGAGAACGAACAGGACGCCTCGCGACACCGCTCCAGCCACGCCGCTCCACCGCTCCTCACGCCGCATTGCCTGCCCTCCCGTGTCTTCCTCCGTGCAGCAGCGCGAACACCGCCGGGACGAAGAAGAGCGTGGCCACCGTGGCCAGCGCAAGCCCGCCCATCACGGTCCGGCCGAGCGGCGCGTTCTGCTCGCCGCCTTCACCGAAGCCCAGGGCCATCGGGATCATCCCGATGATCATCGCCAGCGCCGTCATCAGCACCGGCCGGAACCGCGAGCTCCCGGCATCGAGCGCGGCGGCCACCGAATCGCGCCCGCGCTCCATCTCGTCCTTCGCGAAGCTCACCACCAGGATGCTGTTGGCCGTTGCGACGCCGACGCACATAATCGCGCCCGTCAGCGCCGGCACGCTGACCGTCGTCCCCCAGGCGAAGAGCGTCCAGACGATACCCGCCAGCGCGGCCGGCAGGGCCGAGATGATGATGAACGGGTCGAGCCACGACTGGAAGTTCACGACGATCAGCAGGTAGACCAGCACGATCGCCAGGGCGAGGCCGGCCAGCAGTCCCTTGAACGACGAGTTCATCGTCTCGATCTGCCCGCGCGCGATGATCTGTGACCCGCGCGGCAGTTGCGTGCGGGCCGCGTCGAGGATCGGGGCGATGTCACGCGCGACGCCGCCGAGATCCCGTCCCTGCACGGCGCCGTAGATGTCGACGACCGGCTGCACGTTGTAGTGCGACACGACCGCCGTCCCGGCGCCCCGCTGGATCGAGGTCAACCCCTGCAGCACCTGCGGCCGCGCGCCGCTCGCTCCCGCAATCGGGATGTTCCCGAGCGCCTGCAGCGAGTCGATCTGATACTGCGGCGCCTGGGTCGAGACGGAATAGCTGACGCCCGTGCCCGGGTTCAGCCAGAACGTGGGCGTCGTCTGGCCGCTGCCGCTCAGCGAAATCAGCAGGTTGGTCGCGACATCGCGCTGCGTGAATCCCGTCTCGGCCGCCAGCGTGCGGTCCGACGTGAGATGCAGCTGCGGCTGGTTGAAGGCCTGGTGCACGCGGAGATCGACCAGGCCCGGCACCTGCGCGAGCTTGTCCCGAAGCGCCGCGGCAAACCGGCGGTTGGCGTCGAGGTCGCGGCCCACCACCTGCACGTCGATCGGGGCGGGCAGCCCGAAGCTGAGGATCTGGCTGACGATATCGGCCGGGATGAACGTGAACTGTACGCCGGGGAACCGCCGGACGAGATCGAGTCGCAGCGAGCGGACGTACTCCGCCGTCGGGCGATGCCCGTCGGCCAGCGAGACGAGGATGTCCGCATCGGACGGGCCGATGGGCGCCGAGTTGGTGTACGCGAGGTTCAGGCCGCTGTACGGCAGGCCGATGTTGTCGATCACGCTCGCAATTTCCCGCGCGGAGATCACCGACCGCAGTTCCTGCTCGACAAGGTCGCAGAGCATCGCGGTCTCCTCGATCCGGGTGCCGGTCGGTGCGCGGAGATGCAGCTTGAACTGTCCGCTGTCTACCGACGGGAAGAAGTCCTGTCCAACCCAGGGCAGCAAGCCGAGCGAGGCCACGCAGCCGACGAGGAAGATGGCGCTGAACGCGCCCTTCCGCGCCACGCAGCGTTCCAGCCACCGCCGGTACGCCGAGCGCAGCCGCCCGAACTGCCCATCGACCCACGACTGGGCCCGGCCAAACACGCCCCGCGCGCCGCGCGACACCCGGTCCGCATGGCTCTCGAGCATGTATTTCGCCATCGTGGGCACCAGCGTCCGCGAGAGGGCGTACGACGCGAGCATCGCGAACACCACCGCTTCCGCCATCGGCACGAACAGGTAGCGGCCGACACCGGTGAGGAAGAACATCGGCACGAACACGATGCAGATGCAGATCGTCGAGACAAATGTCGGGATCGTGATCTGCTCCGCCCCGTCGAGGATGGCGCCCTCGAGCGACTTGCCCTGCTCGAGATTCCAGTTGATGTTCTCGATCGCGACGATGCCGTTGTCCACGAGGATGCCCACGGCGAGGGCGAGACCGCCGAGTGTCATGATGTTGATCGTCTCGCCCAGCGCGCTGAAGATGATGATCGACGCCAGGATCGACAGCGGGATCGAGACGGCCACGATCACCGTGCTGCGCCAGCTCCCGAGGAGCACCAGCACCAGCAGCGCGGTC
Source organism: Acidobacteriota bacterium (assembly GCA_017883185.1). Classification (GTDB taxonomy): domain Bacteria; phylum Acidobacteriota; class Vicinamibacteria; order Vicinamibacterales; family Fen-181; genus FEN-299. The sequence goes on along the minus strand of JADGOB010000069.1, from coordinate 14,276 downwards.
AGGCCCGCGGCCATCACCGCCTCGCGGATCACCCCGTCGATCGACGCGCGGACGAACAGCGACTGGTCGGCCAGTTCGTGGATCTCGAGTTCCGGCGGAAGGCCGGCCTTGATTCTCGGCAGCGCCTCCTTGACGCGCTCGATGATATCGAGGGTCGAGGCGTTGCCCGTCTTGAGAACCGACATCATCGCCGCGCGCTGCGCGTTCACGCGGACGATGTTCGTCTGCGGGGGAAAGCCGTTGCGCACGTAGGCGACATCGCGAATGTAGAGCGGGGTCCGGCCCACCATCTTGATCGGCAGGTCGTTCAACTCCGCCACCGTCCTCGTGCTGGCGTTGATATCCACGTCGTATTCCGTCGACCCGATCTTCGACGTGCCGGCCGGCAGGACCAGATTTTGCGCGCCAATCGCGTTGACGACGTCGAGCGGCGCCAGGCCTTTGGCCTGCAGCGCGGCGAGGTTCAGATCGACCTGAATCTGCGGCTGCTTGCCGCCATACGGCTGAGGGATCGACGCGCCCTGCACCGTCGCCAGCTGCGTTCGGAGGAAATTCGCTCCAAGATCGTACAGCTGCTGCTCCGAGAGCTTCTGCCCGGACAGCGCGAGCTGGAGCACCGGGACGGTGGACGCGTTGTAGCTGAGCACGAATGGCGGGTTGGTGCCGGGCGGCATCTGCCGGAGCGCGGACTGCGAGATCGCCGTCACCTGCGCGATGGCCATCTCGATCTTGACGTTCGGCTGGAAGAAGATCTTGACGATCGAAATACCGCGGAGCGTCTGCGACTCGATGTGCTCGATGTCGTTGACGGTCGTCGTCACGCTCCGCTCGAACACCGACACGATCCGGTTCGACAGCTCTTCCGACCCCAGCCCGCCGTAACTCCAGATCACCCCGACAACCGGGATGTTGATATTGGGAAAGATGTCCGTCGGCGTCCGGAGGATGGCGATCGGTCCGACCAGCAGGATGGTCAGCGCCAGGACCACGAAGGTGTAGGGCCGATTCAGGGCAACGCGAACGATCCACATGACAGACTGAGCACCTTGGGGCCTGTGGAGTGTATCACGTGGCGCCCGATATCCCGCGATGAGTGATTGTTCCCTATCTCTCCTGCAACAGATCCGTCACCTGCTGCGGGAGCGTCGTCGTCAATTCCGGATAGGTTTCGATGATTCTGGAAATATCAGCAAGATCCTTGTGCCTCTTGCTTCTTCGGCGTGAGTGATCCATGTAGGCCCACACCTTGCCCTGCAGTACATTGTCCAAGGAGGCAACCTTCATCGGGTATCCGAGGATCTCTTTCACAGTGGCGTCGGCGATGAAGTCCTGATATCGAGGATCGGTCTGAATCTGGATCCGAAGATCCGACCCTGAACCGGTGATAGTGACGCTATGAGGAAACTCCTCGATTGTCATGCTCTGCACTCGAGCGGCATTGGCCACAACCCCAATGTTGTCAGCCGCGGATGTCCGCCTTTCCCTTTGCCAGGGAATTCAGGAATTCCTTTCCAGTCATCGCAGTGCCCTCGCCCTCAGGAAATCACTCCCTGGGTTACGCCGGCGAACGATTATACTCTCAAACCCTGGCGCCAACAGGATCGGGGCATTGCGTGAGATGCCCCGCCCGCCATGCCTGAGCCCATCCTTGGAAGGCCTCTCTTTCCGGTTGACGCGCACGAGGCCGCGGCGATAATGGGCGCGTGAGTCTGAGAAACCCGTCCACGCACTCGGGAGCCGTCATGCCGAACCGTCCGGAGTCGTCCCGCCGCGAGTTCCTGAAACGCGCCGCCGCCGCCGGACTGGTGGCGTGCGTTCCCGTGCCGGCTCACGGGTTCCTGTGGCCCGCGTCCCAGGCCCCCACCGCCCCGCCGACGGCAGCGTCGGCGGCGTCGTGGGCGCGCGTCGAAACAATCCTGGCCCGCATCAAGGCACCGACGTTTCCCGCGCGCGATTTCGACGTGACGAAGTACGGCGCGGTCGGAGACGGCGTCGCGCTCTGTACCGACGCGTTCCGCCAGGCGATTGCGGCCTGCCACGCGGCGGCCGGCGGGCGCGTGGTCGTGCCCGCCGGCCGGTTCCTGACCGGCGCGATTCACTTGAAGAGCCGGGTCAACCTGCACGTCTCCGACGGGGCGACCATTGCGTTCAGCCGCGATCCTCGCCACTACCTGCCCCTGGTCTTCACAAGGTGGGAAGGCGTCGAGTTGATGAACTACTCGGCGTTCATCTACGCGTTCGAGCAAGAGCACATCGCAGTGACGGGTCGAGGCACCCTCGACGGCCAGGCGGATGACACGCACTGGTGGCCGTGGAAGGGGCAGCGCACACCCGCCGCTCCCGAGAATCAGAACGCGGCCCGCGCGAAACTGATCGAGATGGGCGCGGCAGGAGTGAGGGTCACCGAGCGGGTGTTCGGCGAGGGCTCGTTCCTCCGCCCGAACTTCATCCAGCCGTACCGCTGCACCAACGTCCTGATCGACGGGGTGACCATCGTCAACTCGCCGATGTGGGAGATCCATCCCGTGCTGTGCACGAACGTCACGGTACGAAACGTCTCGATCAACTCCCACGGGCCCAACAACGACGGCTGCGATCCCGAGTCGTGCAAGGACGTGCTCATCGAGGGCTGCACGTTCGACACCGGCGACGACTGCATCGCGCTGAAATCCGGGCGCAACGCCGACGGCCGGCGCGTGAACGTGCCGGTCGAGAACGTCATCATCCGCGACTGTGTGATGAAGGACGGCCACGGCGGAGTGGTGATCGGCAGCGAGATCTCCGGCGGCGCCCGGTACGTGTACGCGCAACGATGCCGCATGGACAGCCCGCAGCTCGACCGCGCGCTTCGCATCAAGACCAACTCCGTGCGCGGCGGCACGGTGGAGCATATCTACATGCGGGACGTCACCGTCGGACAGGTCGCCGAGGCCGTGGTGACGATCAACTTCTTCTACGAGGAAGGGGACGCCGGCCAGTTCCCGCCGATCGTACGCGACGTCGAAGTCCGCAACGTGACCAGCCGCAAGAGCCAGTACGCCCTGCTGCTCCGCGGGTTCTCCCACGACCCGATCCAGGATGTCCGGCTGATCGACTGCACGTTCGACAACGTGGCCAAGCCGGATCTGATCGAGGCGGTCAAGGGCCTCTCGCTCACCAACGTCCGGATCAACGGGGTGGTGAAGAACGAGGTCATCAACAGATAGGGATTAGTACCCGCTCCCTATCGGCCCAGCCCTCGTTTCCAGGCCGGATACGTCTTCTCCAGCAACTCAGCAGGCCACCTGCCGTACCAGGCGTAGCCGGTCCGCCGCTCGTAGCCGTCGCGTTGGAGCAACGAGCGCAAGCATACCGGTTGGACAGACCTCTTCGCAAGGCAGGCGTGTCCCTGGGGTTTGCCGAAGAAACGAATTCTCGCCTAAAATGCATTTGCTCTTGATTCAGGCACGAAAGTGGCCATACCAGTAGACCATTCGCTCGTCACCCTCGACGGGCAAGGAGCAAAGCGATGTCTCAAGTCGTTCGTGTGAGATTCCGGTGGGGCGGGGGGATTCTCCTGGCCCTCACGATGGTTACGCCCGCTCTGACCCAGAGCACCCAGAGCACAAATGTCCCGATGTCCGCGGGCCAGCGGCCGGGGCGCAGCGATCCGGCGTTCTCACAGCCCTCGCTGGCCGTGGGCGTGGACTACACGGTGCCGACCCCGGACGAGATCAAGATCGTGCTCGATCGGATTCGCGAGTACTTCGTCCGATCGACGGCGTACCGCATCATCGACACCGCCACGGGCCAGCCCATCACCGACTTCACGAAACCGATCAAGACCGCGGGCGTGGACATGCGCCTTGGCGAGTTCAACGACTGGAACTATTCCATCGGCGTGTCCCTGGCCGGCATGCTGGCCGTCACGGATGGAACGGGCGACCGGGCGTTCCAGGATTACGCCCTCAGGAACATCGACTTCATCGCCGACCACGTGGACTACTTCCGGCGGCAGGCGAAGGAGTTCGGGCCGCAGCGCGACGGATGGCGCCGACTGCTCGAAATGCGCGAGCTCGACGACTGCGGCGCGATTGGCGCGGCGCTGGTCAAGGCCTACGCCGTGAAGCCCGATCCCAGGTACCGCGCGCTCATCGACATCGTCGCCGACTTCATCTCGAACAAGATGAGCCGCATGCCCGACGGCACGCTGGCGCGGACCCGGCCGTGGCCGGTCTCGATCTGGGTTGACGACTTCTACATGAGCATCCCGTTCCTGGCCCAGATGGGGACGCTCACGGGCGATCGCAAGTACTACGATGACGCAGCCAGACAGGTCATCCAGATGTCCGCGCAGCTGTTCAACCCGGAGAAGGGGCTGTACGACCACTCCTGGTTCGGCAACATGGAGCCCGACCCGAAATTCTATTGGGGACGCGGGGCGGGTTGGGCGCTGATGGCGACCGCCGAGCTGTTGAGCGTCATTCCGCAGGACCACCCGGATCGCCCGGCCGTGCTCGACATCTTCAGACGAGCGGCCCATGGGGCGATCGCCGTGCAGGGCAGCATGGGACTCTGGCACCAACTGCTCGACAAGCCCGACAGCTACCTCGAGACGTCGGCGTCGGCCATGTTCACCTTTGCGCTGGCGCGCGGCGTGAACCGTGGCTGGCTGCCTCCGACCTACGCGCCGGCGGCGCAGGCCGGCTGGCGAGCGCTCGAGCAGCGCGTGCGGGCCGACGGCATGATCGAGGGGATCTGCGTGTCAACGACGGCCGCGGCGGATGCGGTGTACTACTACAACCGTCCGACGGATCTCGCCGCCCCCCAGGGGTATGGCGCCATGCTCATGGCGGGCGTCGAGGTGATGACGATGGTCAAGAGCTTCGACATCCAGCGCATCAACAACACGTTCTACTACCGGCCCAAGAAGTAGGCGACGCCTACTTCTTCTTCGGCGCCGGCGCGATCAACTTCTTGAACGCCTCGTCGTCGGTCTTGAAGTCGCGGGCGGCCTGGCCCACGCGAGTGATCCGGATGCTACGGATCGGATCGCCCTTCTTGATGTCCTGCAGCTGACCGAGTCCGGCGACGACCCTGCCGAGCGCCGTGCCCTTGCTGTCGAGCCCGGTGTTCTTCTGCAACGTCACGTAGAACTGGTTCGGCACCGTCACACCGAGAATGCCGACGATGTCGTGCTTGATCGTGGTGTTCCTTGTCTTCGGCAGCTTGGCCACGGCAACCGACTTCTGGACATCCGAAACGATCGTGCCGGTCATCAGCCCGCTCTTGACGTCAACCGTGCCGATCGGCGGCACCTGCGCGGCACCGCCGCGCCCGCCGGGGCCTCCCCGGCCGCCGCCCGGACCGCCGCGCCCGCCGCCGGCCTGCGGCGTCTTGCCTTCGACGATGCGGATGAAGTTGGCGGTCTGGATCGGTGCGTTCACGTAGTCGAGGCTGAACATCAACTGCTTGGGCGCGTCGGCTGGTCCGACGATGATGGCCGCATATAGCCCGTCGGCCAGGTACACCCCGTCGCGCGTCAGCGGCTTGTCGAGGTTCGCGGCGCCGTAGGCCACGACCGCCGTGACAAGCGCCGAGTGCTTCTGGTGCTCCGTGTACGGCACCAGTTCGCTGTAGGTGTCGCTCAGGGTGTGCCACGCGCGGTTGTAGACGTAGTCGGTCTCGGTGCGGAAGTTCAGCGTGGGGATGCTCTGCATCTCGAAGGACGAGGAATCCGTGCCTCCCGCGCTCGTCGCGTGCGCCCGCGGCAACGCCTTGTCCAGCCTAAAGGGCCACTTCGGGTTCAGGCTGGTGAGCGGCGCGGTGATCTTCTGGAAGTCGGGATACCACGTCTCGGGCACGTTGGCGCCGGTGATGACGCTCGGGCTGCCGTCGCGGTTGATCATCATCACGACCTTGGCGTGGACCTCGGGGTGCTTCTTCAGCCACGCCTGCGAGCCGACCAGGCCGTTCTCTTCGGCCGCGAACAGGATCATCACGATCGAGCGCCTGGGCTTCGCGCCAGCCGCCTTGATCAGGCGGACGGCTTCCATGCCCGGTGCGAACCCCGACCCGTCGTCCACGCCGCCCGTGGCCGCGCTGAAGCAGTCGTAGTGCCCACCGATGACGACGTATTCATCGGGAAATTGCGAGCCGCGGATCGTCGCTACGACGTTGTGGTACTTGATCGGCCCCATCTTGAACCAGTTGCGGATGTCGAATTCGAGTTCCACCGGCTGGTTCTTCTCGACCAGGGCCTTGATCTCGGCGTACTGGGAGTCAAGGAGCTTGATGTCTGGCAGCACGGGCAGCTTGTCCCAGGATGCCGCGTAGCCGTCGAGAATCCCGATCGGCTGCTCACCCTGCGCGGCCTTTGCCGTCACGGGCGCCGCCTGGATCGTGCCGAGCGCGCCGGCGTCGATGAGCGCCTTGGTGAGCGGCGGCATCAGTTCGGCGTCCAGGTACTCGGGGCTGCCGTCGGGCAGTTTGGTGCCGCGGCGGCCGTCACGCCCGAACCCTGAACTGGTGGCCGGAGGGACATTGCCCGGAATCAAGACCCACTTGTTCTTCAACGCGGCCTTGTTGGCGTTGATCTCGACGATCGCCGCCTGCACGGCCGCGCGCTTCTTCTCGACGTTCTCCTTGGCCACCGGCTGACCGCCCGTGGCGCGCCCGGGAATCGAGAACGGGTCAGCCTTGAGGATGACGACCCCGCCGCGCTGCACCCCCTTGGTGCCGGCCGTGAAGCTTGGCGTACCGAAGCGCAGCGCCTTCTCGGTCGGGATCACCATCTTGCCGAACCACGGGCCGCGGTTGAAGCCGACGGGCACCTCGCCCACCTCCTCGAGCTCCGCCTCGAGGCCCCACTGCTTGAACTGCCACACCGCCCACTGGGTTGCGTCGGTGTAGGCATTCGAACCGGTTTCCCGACCGCCGAAACGGTTGCTGGCGTAATCGTTCCAGGTCATCACCTGGTTGTCGGTGGTGCCCAACTGGATGATCTTCGCCACCACCGGGTCGTCCTGCGCGTGCACGAACACCTGAAGGCCAACCAACAGGGCCGCGAGCGCTACCAGCGTCATGGCTGCAAATGAAGAGGCCGACCGAGTCCTGACCATCATTCCTCCGATTCGAGGGGCGTAGCAGGATGCTGAACAGTGCATCCAGCCAGTCTCGTTCACCGGCCTGGCGGGCGGCGGGCTCCGGGCAACACAATCGCGCGCGAGCCCGCCGCGTGAGGCGAGAGGCTACTTCTTCCCGCTGATCAGGAGTCCTCCGCCCACGACCGCAAGAACCACTCCCGCCCATATCGGTACGTTGACCCGGTTTTTCTCGCTGAGAGAGATCTCGAGCGCGCCCACCTTGACGTCGTGGGTCTGCCTGGTGTAGCTGAACCCGCCGTACGCGAGAGCCAGGATCCCGGCAGCCAGGATTACGATCCCAATCATCCGCATGTCAGCCTCCTCATCGATCTCATGAAGTCTTCCATGGCCCGCCTCGAGGTTGACCATCACCTATCGCCTGGAGATCAGGTGGATGATCGCGACGAAGAGAGCGGCACCGATAATCGACCATAGCACCGGGAACGGATGCCCACTGATCTGGAGCACGAGGGGTTCCGACAGGCCGAGCCGGGCCGCGAGCCAGGGCCCAAACAGGGCGCCGATGAACCCGAGAGCTATGGACACGACGAGCCCTCCCCGAGCGCCCCCGGCGATCGCCTTGCCGATCGCGCCGCAGACGGCCGCGATAACGATGAGGAGTACGAGTCCCGGCAATGTGATTGTCATGACGAGTCCTTTCGTGTACGTGTGAACGCGCCAGCGAGCGAGCCGGCTAATCCTTTCGGATCACCGGCCCGTGCCATCGCCCATTCGGCGCGCGTGACCGCCGGAATTGCACCCGCATGCCGCCCCAGACCTGGTAGTTGTTCCTACGACACGCACTCGAAGATCTCATAAACGGCATTATTTTACCAGACCGGTATCTGGGCGCCTGTTCAAGAACGCACAGTTTGGTTCATGCGGGGCGGCGGCGCGAGCGTGTTCAAGAGGGAACAAGACGTTCGTCATCGTCTCCGGCATGCTGGAGGGGACAGGAGAGGACGGAATCGACCAGTACCTGGCCATGCAGGCCATGCTGGAGATGGGCCGTGCCGTTCGTCTGGCCGGTTCTACGCACGGGGCATCCGCAGGTGTACAATGCGGGACAGCGCGGTTGGCGCGCGTGCGCGACACTGTTGGTGGCCACTGCACATGAATGACACGAAGGGCGGCACGCGCGGTGGACCACCTGGTCGTGCTGCCCTGGCACGAGAAGCGAGCGTGTGTGTTCGGCGTTCCGATAGCAGCGCGAAAGCGCAGGAGAACCAGCAATGAGCGGACAGGCGAATCAGAATCGTGACTATCGTTTCCTGACGGGACTCGCGATGGGCGGCCTCGTCGGCGCGGGCCTGGCGATGTGGCTGGCTCCGCGGGCGGTCGCGGAGATCAAGGCGCGGGCGGTCGACTCGGCGAAGACCTTCGGCGATGCGGTTTCCCAGCGGTATCGGGACGCCAGGTTCCGCGTCACGGATGCGGTCGGCGGACTCACCCGCCAAGGGCAGGAGCTTCGCGACGGTGCGTGCGACACCGTGGTCCGCGCCGCGAAGGACGTCGAGTTGGGCGCGCAGGATGTCCAGCAGTACGCGACCGAGGCCAAGACACACAAGGTCGTCTAAGGGAGGAGAAGTTCGATGCTCACTATCCTGATCGTGATCGCGGTGCTGATGTTGCTGGGGTCGCTGCCCACCTGGCCATATAGTCGGAGCTGGGGTTACTACCCGAGCAGCGGCCTGGGGATCGTCCTGTTGATCCTGGTAATCCTGCTGTTGACGGGGCGGCTGTGACGCCGACTTCGGCGAGATAAGTCGGCAACTGGAGAACGCCGGGGGGGTCGGGCGCGCCTGCGCCCGACTCGATACCTTCGGTCCGAGTGGGCCGCAGCAATTGGCTACGACAGCCGCTATCGATACGGCAGGTTGCCATCACCCTCGCGGCGGCCGTCGCCGCCTGGGTGCTCGACAGGCTGGAGGATACACGTCGAGTCAGTCGTGCAGCACGACGCTCAGCAGTGAGTCGTTGACCTTGAGGCAGCCGTTGTATTCGATGAAGCCGAGCTTCCTGAACTTGTTCATGAAGAAGTTCACGCGCGAGCGGGTCGTGCCGACCATTTCCGCGAGCATCTCTTGCGAGATCTTTGGCAGCACGCGATGTGGGATCTCCCGCTGGCCGTAGCGGGCGAGGAGGAGCAGCGTGCGAGCCAGCCGTTTTTCACTGGAATTGAACAACTGATCCACGAGATCGGCTTCAACACGAAGGTTTCGCGCCAGGACGTAGGCGAGGAACCGATCTGAGAGCGTATGCTGCTCGTGAAGCACCCGCCTCATTTCCTTCGCCTCGACGACGAGGAGCACGCTCACGCCCATGGCGGTTGCGGTCGCCAGGCGGACCGGCTGTTCAGCCAAGGCCCCCTCGCCAACGAAGTCGCCGGACCCTAACACGCCCACGATCGCTTCTTTGCCCGCGTGGGAGAGGACCCGAAGCGTCACACCGCCCTTCTGAATATAGAGGACGTTGTCGCAGGCGTCGCCCTGAGAGAAGATGACGTCCCCGCTTCGATACTCAACGACCTTCCTGGCCCAAGAGGCGGCCGACTCGAGAAACGTCTCGACATCAAACGAGGGCCGTTGCGGGGGGTTCACACGCACTCCGTATTTGCCCATCGATCGCTCCAAGTACTCTGATCTTCGCCCGCGTTCGCCAGACGCCTCGCCTGACGCCCGCGATGGAAACCGGGGTATCGTCGATCATGCCTGCTCCCCCGAAGGAATCGTCACCCCTCCTTGCGGTGAAACCCGTCCTGAGCCCGCGTTCGCGGCGTCTACTGTTGAGCTGGTCTATCTAAATATATTTGCAAGAACCAGCGATGACTCTATCACACTCTATGGGGCGGGGAAACGGCAAGGCGCGAGAACGCAAAAAGGAGGACCACCGGGGGGTGAGACGGTCGAGACGCCGCTCGGCGTCGGCGCTCGCCAGGCCCTGCGGGCCCGTGTCGAGTTACCGGAGCACGTCGGCGGCAGGAACGCCCCAGAAGAGGTCGTGTGGCTCGCTCATGCGCCCCACACCCAGTCGCGAATCTCGGGCGGATCCTCGAAGTGCGCACGGGCGTACTCGGCGGCCTGATCGATCGCCGTGCGGCACTCGGCGGTAAGCATCGCAGCACGAGCGCCCACGCGCGATGTGCGTTTGAGCGCCTCGATGCACAGGTGATAGCGGCTCATGCCGTTCAGCGCGACCATGTCGAACGGCGTCGTCGTGGTGCCCTGCTCCTTGAACCCGCGCACGTGAAACCTCTCGGCGGAGGGTCGGCCGTGCACGATCTCGTGGATGGCGCGCTGGTAGCCGTGGAAGGCGAAGACGACCGGCTTGTCCTCGGTGAACAGCTCGACGAACCGATCGCGTGACAGGCCGTGCGGATGGGCGTCCGGGGGAAACAGCGTCATCAGGTCCACCACGTTCACCACCCGGACCCTGAGTTCGGGCGCGTGATGTCGCAGCCACCACGCCGCGGCTATCGTCTCCAGCGTCGGCACGTCGCCGGCCGCCGCCAGCACCACGTCAGGTTTGCCGCCGTCTTCGTTGCTCGCCCAAGGCCACACCGAGGCCCCGCGCGCGCAGTGCTCCCTGGCCGCAGCAAGGTCCAGCCACTGCAACTGCGGCTGCTTGTCGATGACGATCAGGTTCACGTAGTCGCGGCTGCGGAACGCGTAATCGGCGACCGAGAGCAGGCAATTGGCGTCCGGCGGCAGGTAGATGCGCGCCACCGTGCCGCGCTTCGACAGCATGACGTCGATGAGTCCCGGCCCCTGATGGCTGAAGCCGTTGTGATCGTTGCGCCAGCAGGTGGACGTCAGCAGGATGTTCAGCGAGGCGACCGGCGCGCGCCACGGCAGCCGGGTGCTCTCGGCGAGCCACTTCGCGTGCTGCACTACCATCGAGGCGGCGATCATCGCGAACGCCTCGTAGGAGGCGAAGAGCCCGTGTCGGCCGGTGAGCAGGTAGCCCTCGAGCCAGCCTTCCGACAGGTGCTCGCTCAGGACCTCCATGACGCGGCCATCCGGTGCCACGTGGTCGTCGATGCCAATCGTCGTGCCCACGAAGCATCGGTTCTCGACGGCGAACACGTCATCCAGCCGGTTCGAGGTGGTTTCGTCGGGACAGAAGAGGCGGAAGTTCGCTGCCCCCGCGTTGTTCGCGTAGATGTCCCGCATCATCTTGCCGAGCGGGCGGGTGGACTCGTGACGCGTCGTGGCCGGCTGCGCCACGGGAATCGCGAAGTTGCTCAAGTCGGGCAGCCGGAGATCGACCAGAAGCGTGCCGCCGTTGGCGTGCGGATTCGCGCCCATGCGGCGGCGCCCTCTCGGCGCGAGATCGGCGAGCTCGGCCCTCAGCCGACCGTTCGCATCGAACAGTGTGTCCGGGTCGTAACTGCGCATCCACGCCTCGAGTGCCGCGAGTTGCCCCGCATCCGACTTCACGAGGTGCAGGGGCACCTGGTGCGATCGGAACGTGCCCTCGACGGGGAGCCCGTCCACTTCCCGCGGCCCGGTCCAGCCCTTGGGCGTCCGCAGCACGATCGCCGGCCAGCGCGGCCGCTGGGTGACGCCCGTCGTGCGGGCCTCTGACTGGATGGCCCGGATCCGGCGATAGCAGCGGTCGAGCGTCGCCGCGAACTGCTGGTGCAGCAACACCGGGTCGTCGCCCTCCACGAAGTGCACCTCGTAGCCGTGTCCCTCGATTGTCGCGCGCACATCTTCATCGGCGGATCGGGCCAGGACCGTTGGCCCGCCGATCTTGTAGCCGTTGAGGTGCAGGATCGGGAGCACGGCACCGTCGCGGGCGGGGTTCAGAAAGCTGACGCTCTTCCAGGATCCGGCAAGCGGCCCGGTTTCCGCCTCTCCGTCGCCCACCACCGCAGCGACGATCAGATCCGGGTTGTCGAAGGCCGCCCCGAAGGCGTGGCAGAGTACGTAGCCCAGTTCGCCGCCTTCGTGAATCGACCCCGGCGTCGGGACGCTGACGTGGCTGGGCACGCCGCCGGGCGTCGAGAACTGGCGGAACAGGCGGCGGAGGCCCGCGGTGGTCCGCGCGACCTCGGGGTAAATCTCCGAGTAGGTGCCTTCGAGGTAGACGTTCGCGATGATCGCCGGCCCCCCGTGTCCAGGGCCGGCGAGGAAGATCATGTTCACGTCCTGTTCCGCGATCAGTCGATTGAGGTGCACGTACACGAAACTGAGGCCCGGCGACGTGCCCCAGTGGCCTAGCAGCCGCGGCTTGATGTGCTCCGGCCGGAGGGGCTCGTCGAGGAGCGGATTGTCGAGCAGGTAGATCTGCCCGGCCGTCAGGTAGTTGGCGGCCTGCCAGTACCGGTGCATCCTGTCGAGAAGAGGCGCCGAGAGGGGCCCTTCCGGTGTGGCCTCACGCCTGGGCCGATGGGAATCGCTCGTCTCGACGGCGCTGGAGATCCTCGCGTCGAATTCGTACATGGTCGGTTCCCCTCCGGCGAGAAGACCCTCTCGCTCGCCTCAACTCGCATTTGAACACCACCCGGCATTCTGTCGGTGTTCACAACGGCACAGACGCCGCGGGCCTCCCGCGCCCACTATGGCTCAGGGGTCCATCCGTCGCGCCACTCCGGTGCGACGCCATGACAGGAGGGTCAGCATATGAGTCGATACGTCGTTGCCTTCTGCGTTGTACTTGGCATGGCCAGCCTCGGCGCTCAGAACAAGGAGCAGAGCCGCCTGGAGAATTGCGGCGTCGTGATGGAGGAGATCCTGAACGTTCCGGACAACATCCCTCAGGAACTGCTCGGAAAGGCCGAATGCGTCATCGTGATTCCGTCGATGATGAAGGTGGCGGTCGGGGTTGGCGCCAGCTACGGCCGCGGAGCGATGGTCTGTCGAGCAGGCAAATCGTTTGACGGCGCGTGGGGCGCCCCCGCCATGTACACGCTCGAGGGCGGCAGCTTCGGATTCCAGCTCGGCGGAGAGGCCACCGACCTCGTGCTCCTGGTGATGAACACACGTGGTGCGGACGCGCTGCTCAACAGCCAGGTCAAGCTTGGGGGGAACGCCTCTGTCGCGGCCGGGCCCAAGGGACGCCTCGTGGAAGCGTCGACTGACGCGTCGCTGCGAGCCGAGATCCTCAGCTACTCCCGGTCGCGCGGTCTGTTCGCCGGCGTGTCGCTCTCGGGCACCTCGCTGCGCCCCGACAACGACGCCAATGCGCAGGTCTACGGGCGCAAGCTCACGGCGCGACACATCGTCACGGGGAAGGCCATCACCGTTCCGGAGTCAGGCCATCGCTTGGTAAACGTGTTGCAGACCTACGCTCCACAGAACGTATCGAAGTAGATGATCCAGCAGTAACGACGGCGTCAGGTGGTGCGCCGGGTCTCCCCGGCGCATCCGTGGACAACCTGATCTGGACCTCGCGCGCGGGGCCCAGACGCCGGCGAGTGTGATTCACGCAGCTACCGCCGAGTACTTGACTCAAGATATTCGCGCGGTGCCCGCCGACCGGCGACGCAGACGAAGGTACCCTAGGCTCAGGAGTCCCGCGGCGAGGAGCAATGCGCTCCATTGTGGCAGCGTGGGAACGGGGCTGCTGATGACAACCGTATAAGAGAGTTCCTTGAAATTGCCGTTCTCATCGGTCCCGCGGATCGTGGCGATGGACTGACCGGCCGTCGTCGGCGTTCCGGCCAGCACGCCGGCCGCGGTGAGCGTCACGCCCGCCGGCAGCGCGCCGACTGTCACGCTAAAGCTGTACGGCGCGGTTCCGCCGCTCCCGACGATCGTTTGGCTGTAGGCGACCCCCACCGTGCCGTTGGGCAGCGTCGCCGGGGCGAGCGTAATCACCGGGACAATGACGATCGTGTACGGGATGACGGCGGGACACCCATTCCCGTCGGTCGCTCGTATGGTGACCGGGGAGGAGCCTGCCGTGGTCGGCGTCCCCGACAGCAGCCCGCCAGCCGTCAGCGTAAGCCCGGCCGGCAGGGTGCCGCTCGCCACCGAAAAGGTGTAGGGGCCGGTGCTGCCGCTCGCCGTAATCTGCTGGCTGTAGGCCACGCCCACCGTGCCGGGGGGCAACGTCGGCGGGGCGAGCGTAATCACCGGGCACGTCGCGGCAATGATGATCGTGTACGCGAGGACGCCGGGACACCCATTTCCGTCGGTCGCTTGG
>JADGOB010000194.1 GCA_017883185.1 Acidobacteriota bacterium | reverse complement strand
ACAGTACCTCGGTCTGATCGAAACCGCGGACGGATTGTAGCACCGGCGGCTCGGAACCGTCGCTGCTGCGCGGTCCGGTCCTCTTCCGACGCTCGCGCGCACCGCCTCGGTCGTTGGTCAACGCCGGCGCGTGCTTTCGTAAGCTGCGATTTCGAGACGTACGCTCCCCGCAGCGTCTTGCACACTCCGAACCCTTCCGCGCCCGTGAGGCACCCCTGCGTTCCGGTTCGGCAATCGAAGGTGTGCGACAATCGGCCCTGCCATGGCCAAGCGGACCACGACGAAGCCGACGCCAACCTACCCGGACCCCGCTACGCCGGGCTTCGTGGAGTGGGTGAAGGCACACCTATCGAAAACCAGCGACCGCCGAGCCGTCCTGCGCGTGCTGGACGCCGTCGGGTGCAAGCCGATGTCGGGCCGCACTGCTGGCATAGGGACGTTGACGTCACGTGGGATCCTCCGCCCACGTCATGTTGTTGACAAGATGCTGTTCAAGGTACTGGAGTTGTTTCACGACATTCAGGGTCGCATCCTTGACGAACAACAGTGCCTTGTAGTGATCAACAGAATAGACTGCGAACTCTCCGTACCGGCGGACAGACAACACATCGGCTGCTCTGAATTGCGATGCGTACGCCGCAGGAACAATGCTGTCTTGGCTCCAATCGATACCACAGTTATGAACGATGAGGTTGCGCAGCAGTACGAGATCTAGGACTACGTCGCGCACGTCAGAGGAGGGCCAAACCGAACACTGAAACATCAAGAGAAACAAATTGTCTAGACGTTTGCCGCCGTTCTCGAAGGACACGCGCCCTCGCACCAGCGTCACTAACGTCGGCAGGTCGCAGGTTCGAGCGTCCTTGTGACCGTTCTTTTGAAAATGCTTCCTGAGGGTATCCTCCCGATGTCGCGTCCCAAGGCTGACCAGGTCGTTGAAGAAGGCCTCGAGGCGCGCAACGACGAGCACTACGACGCTGTCGGCCAGTTCAGGAGTCAGGTGCGGATACTCTCTAATCGAAGGCACGACCACGCTGGCGTATTCCAGGAGCTGGACCATTCTCCGCTGAATAGTCTGGAACGCACTCTTCAGGGAGGGGCGACCTAGATCTGACGCTGCTGACATTGGCACCTATCATCGGCAACGCGAAGGGCAGCGCTCCCTGGCGCACGATCCCATTGACGGCCCAACTGGCATTCGACAGTTCTGGGCAACAGTGTGCATTGCGGTGGAGCGGCGCCCAGGCGACGACCGCAGACCTGCCGGGTGCGGCCTGGAGTCGGCCAGTGGAACGGCCCCCGGGGATCCCCTCCACAGCGCCACGTAGCCACTCGCCGCGCAGTATAGCACCGTGCCTCCCCGACGCGCCGCGGAGTAAATCGGAACAATTCGCGGAGAAGCGCGAGGCTGGGCACGCAGGGCCGAGCGGGCGGGGACCTACCGCTGTGCGCGTGGCGCTTGGGGCACGCTGGCCAGCGGGGTGAGGCGAGGGGTCGTTGCCGCGATGGAGCGGCCCACTATCCCGGATCTGCCTCGGGGAGGTAGGTGCCGAAGGTCCAGAGGTGCCCCTCCAGATCGCGGACGTGGTACTCGCGTGACCCAAAGTCGGTATCTTTGGGCGGGCTCGTAATCTCCGCGCCCGCCGCTCGCGCCCGTTCGAAATGCGCGTCGAGGTCATCGACGTACACGTACAGGGCTTGGGTAGCGGCTCCGAGCAGTTGAGGGCTCGCCATGCATTCGTCAGGCCTGACGGAGCCGAGCATGATGACGTTCGTTCCCAGCTTCAGTTGCGCATGCCGGATGATCTGTCCGGACGCTGGAACCGAGAACACTTCGACGAAGCCGAAGGTCGCGCAGAGCGATCGCATCGCGCTGCGAGCGTCGATGTATCGAAGGATGGGAAAGATCGTCTGCATGCGTCTCCTCACGGCCTACCGCCTGCAGCTCACCCGCGGTCGCCCCGCGTCGGCTCCGGCGGATCTGGGCGCTCCCGGTCCCGGCGGGCTAGCCGAATGGTTGGTCAGACCAGGTCAAAGCGAGGGGTTTCCTGTCCGAGCAATGCGGCGAACGCCAGTCGTCCGTCTTCCAGCGGCCCCGTGAGCCATCTCAGGGAGGCGTTGACCGCGAAACCGGCCACAGAGCAATGGTTTTGATGTGTGCAATATCGAACAGACCCCCAAGTGCGCTCGCGCTACTGTCCCTGGCGACTGGGCCAACTCAGCGTTCCCGGTCGTGGGATTCCAAAATGGAAATCCCGGACTAAACCAAGCGAGCTTTGAAAGGAGCTTTGATATGAAAAGACTTTTGTTGGTTATTTGCATATTGAGTATGGGCAGCCTGGCCGCGCAGACGCAGGAGACGCAAACGACGACGAAGACCAAGGTCGAGATCAAGGGCGGAAAGAACGTGACCGTGATCGGGTGCTTGGAGCAAGGCCTCAACGGGGACTACCTCTTGACGCAGGTCCGCAACAACAGCCGTGATGAACGTTCTCGGTATGCGCTCGTCACCAGCCAGGACCTGTCCAAACACGTGGGAGAGCGTGTGGAAATCAAAGGCAAGGCCGTCACGGACCGCGACGGCAAGGTCTCGATCGAGTCGAAAACCAAGACCGAAGTCGATAAGGGCAAAGATCAAGAAGTCAAGACCAAGACCGAAGGCACCAGCGGCGCGTTCGATCTGCCGTTTCTCGGTGTGCGCTCGATGAAGACACTCTCGTCGTCGTGCAGATAGCCACGCGAGAGGGCGACGACCTGCACATGCTGCAGGCGGCGCGCGGCGCGACGTTTCCGATGGTGACGGTGCGGACCAAGGTGCCCGAGAGCGGCGCGGCGTCCGGCGCGACAGGTCGGTCGCGTCGCCAAGCAGCGACCGCGACGGTCGCCGCCGCCGTGGACCAGGCATCCATCCGCAGGAACACGAGGTGAATCATGGGAGCGACGGCCCACACGAACACCGCGGCCGCCGGGACGCCCCAGCCCCACACGAGCGATGCAATGATGATCGCATCCGCCAGCAGATCGAGGCCGATCACACCGAGCCCAAACGACGTGCGTCCGCCCGGCATCAGCGCGAGCCCCTTGAACACCATCAGCGTGCCGACGGGGTACTCGACCTGGTAATCCACGTAGGGCCGGCCAGGCGTGCTGGCGATTTCGTAGTATCGGTCGAGGTCGCCGGCGTCGCGATCGGGAATAGGGCTCAGCCGTGCGCAGATCGCAGCAACAAGCACATGCACGGCAATGCCGGTCACCAGCAGCCAACGCCCAAACGAGGAATGTGGCGGCACGCTCAAAGGATTCCTTCCATGATCAGCGTGTCGATCCGACAGAAACCAAGAACATCCACGACGTGATCGTAGCAGGTCCTTGAGTCGAACCCGGTTCAGACTCGCCCAACCGGCCGTCCCGTGGCACTCGGCGACGATAGCGGCATGGCGCGGCCCGCGATCACCGGCGCGGTCGTGCGAAACCCCTGGCAGTCGCTTCGTCCCGAGGGTATATTGGACGGAACGATTCTGGGGACCTTCGGCAAGCTCGGCCATCTGCCCGGCCGGTTCGACTCGTTTCACGCGATTGCGGGTCAGAACGAGACGACGGTTGACGGCGCGAACGCCTTCGGCTATCGGCTCGACAAGGTCGTCATCGAATAGGCATGACGAATCGCCAATCGACGGGAGCGCTGCTGCTCGCGCTCGCTGTTGCAACCGCCACGCTGTTCTACAAACTCGACGCGATCCCGGGACTTCACGGTGACGAGGCATGGGCGGGCCTGCGAGCTCACGCAATCCTGCACGGCCAGCGGCCCACCACGGGCATGAACACGTACACCGGGCCGCTGTACGGGTTCTTGCTGGCGCCTGTGATTTGGCTGCTCGGCGCCAACGTGTTCGCGCTGCGTGCGCTCACGGTGGCCGCGGCGATCGTGACGGTGGGCTTGTACCATCGAGCGACCGCTCGATGGTTTGATCCAACGATCGCAGCTTATGCGTCGCTGACGCTCGTGACGATGCCGTTTTTCACCGCGTTCGGCCGGCTCGCCGGAGAGAACTTCGCGCTCAACCCGCTTTTGGCAACCGCCGCGCTCGCGATGCTCGCGGACGTCGGTCGCGCCGGCCCACGCGCCTCAGCGAGCCTGGCCGTCGGTGCGGGAGTGTGCCTGGGCCTGGGAATCTGGAACCACGCCATTTTCGTGACCGTGCCGGTGGCGCTCGCGGCCGCTGCCTGTTACCGGCTGCGAACGGCGGTGTTTCGCTCAGCATCTGTCTGGCTCGTGTGTGCCGGGTGCGCTGCGATGCTCGTGCCGAGCCTGGTCATCCAGGCCGGCATCAGCAGTAGCGAGCGCGGCCCTGTTCCGGACGCAGCAGTCGCCGGCTACCTCACAGGCCTCATGCACAGGGCGGTGGACTGGCCGCTTCTCCTCCCGAAGCTCGCGCACGGCGACCTTCTGTTTCGACGCTTTGCTGGCGAACTGGCGGTGCCGCTCCCGAACGTCATGGCGATCCTGTCCGGGGCCGGTATTGTCGTGCTCTGGGTGCGCCGCACCGAGTGGCCGAACGCGACGCCCACGCTGGTGCTCGCCGGGGCGTTGTTCATCGCCACGCTCCTAATCGTTCCAGGCAACGGGGAACGCTACTTTCTACTGATCCTGTATTTCGTCCCCATCTTCCTCGCCGCCGCGATCGTCTGGCTTCGAGCGGCGGTCGCGTCGCGACGAGCGGGAGTTGCGATCCAGGCCGCGTTCGTCGTGTTCCTGACGGTGCAACTGGCGCGCATCGGCGTCAATTACTTCGGCGCGCAGGAACGCACGCACGGCCTGCCGGTCCCGTTGTGGCTCGAGCGGCAGCCGGAGACGAGCGCGCACTTCATGCGGAGCGACGGCCTGTACCGCCGGCTCGTCTCGCTCGGCGCCACCGATGTCGTCGGCGAATTCTTCATTGCCCAGCCGCTGCGGTTCTACGACCTCGCCCACGGCACGTTTTCGTCCGTGACCGTCGACGACAAGCAGGACAGTGCGCCGCCTGTCGGCAGCTACGCGGTCTATTACTCCGCGGCCACCCGCCACCCCGCGCCACGCGCCGCCGCAGGCTACGACCTCGTGTTCGAGGATTCCCAGTTCACCGTCATGCGACGCGTTGCCACGCACGAGCCCCATCGCGAGCCGGCCGAGTAGCATGCGAATCTCGACAATGAGACGAGTGGATCGCTGGCTTGGCGTGCCGATTTGCGCGCTGCTGACGATCCTGAGGAAAAGCATCGGCGACCGTCCCGTGCCGCGGCCTCCGGCATTCATCGTCTTCTTCAAGCTGGCCGAGCAGGGGTCCACCGTGCTGGCGTGGCCGGCCATCTCGAACGCGATCGCGAGAGTCGGCCGCGACCGTGTCTACTTCGTCGTGTTCGAGGAGAATCGCGCGATTCTCGACGCGGTTGAGTGGATCCCGTCAGAAAATGTCCTGGCGGTCCGGTCGGACAATATCTGGTCGGTGACCGTCGGCGTGTTACGCACGCTTCGGCGGCTTCGCCGGATTGGCGTGGACGCCGCCATCGACCTCGAGTTCTTCGCCCGTTCGTCGGCCATCCTCGCGTACCTCAGCGGCGCCTCCCGACGCGCCGGTTTTCACGCTTACGGCGGCGGAGCGGGATACCGAGGTGACCTATGCACGCACAAGGTGTCGTTCAACGGTCATCTGCACACGAGTCAGGCGTTCGAGACGCTGGTCGACGCGCTCGATCGCGAGCCGGCGGATTTTCCCGCCTACGGCATGCGGGCGCCCGAAGCAGAAGCCCTGCCCGAGTTTCACCCGAGCGCGGCAGACGAGGCGTCGGTCCGCCAGTTGCTCGAAGGTGTTGATTGTGCAGCAGCACCTCGAATACTGCTGAACGCGAACGCCAGCGATTTGCTTCCGCTCCGGCGGTGGCCGCCAGAGCACTACGTCGAAGTCGCGCACCGGATGCTGGCGGACGATCCCGACTGCCGCGTTATTTTCACCGGCGGTCCCGGTGAAGAAAAGGCCGCGGCCCGGCTCGTCACCGAGGTTGGGTCGCCACGATGCGTCTCGCTCGCTGGCAAGACGACGTTCCGGGATTTGCTGACGCTCTTCACGATGTCGGACGTGCTCGTGACGAACGACAGCGGTCCGGCGCACTTTGCCGCGTTGACGTCTATTGAGGTCGTGACGCTCTTTGGTCCCGAGACTCCGGCGCTCTTCGCGGCGCTGAGCCCGCGCAACCAGCCGCTCTCAGCGGGCCTGGTGTGCAGCCCGTGCGTGAACGCGTTCAACGACCGACAGTCGTCGTGCACCAATAACGTATGTATGCAGATGCTGTCGGTGGATCAGGTGTCCGACGCGGCGGTCCGGACGCGCGAGCGGCGGAAGCACGCGTCGGGCCAGAGACCGGCACCCCGCTAATGCTTCCTACGCAGTTCCACGGCGATATCGATGCCCTGTCGGGCGGCTGGAAAACGCGCGTCGCACTTCCTTTCTGGCGGGTTTCAGTTCTACAGCAGCTGCTTCATCGTCCACTCGGAGTCGTTGATCAGCGCGTCGTATTCGTCCGCCGAAATCGACCGCTTGGCGTAGCTGCACGACAGGATGAAGAGCTCCCGTTCCTCATGCCAGTCCGCCCTCGTCACCGTGCACTCGAAGACCACGCCGCGGTTCGCCGTCAGCTCGAGCGAGGTGCCCGACTTCGGGATCGACGGCACCTTGACGCGCTTGGCAAACCGCACCGCGCTGTTCTCTATCCTCCTGTCGGGCTCGGTCGCCGAGCGGACCGTCAGCGTCGGGATCCGCATGCTCACTTCGACTTCAATTGACATGTCGCCGCCTCTGGCTGCCAGCAGGTGTCACGACCCGCTCTGTCAACAGTAAAGCAGCCGGCTCGACAAAGCTACCGCCGCGCTCGTGGCCGGCCAGAAGGGTCACGCCGGGGCCCACGCCGTCCGCGACGGCCTCGAGGGGGATCGACGATAGGACGGATTAGAGACGTTGCCGCTCGCTCTCCGCTCAGCAGGTTAACAGAATCTCCCATTATCAGACGGCGTTGGCGTCGTTCGGAGGAG
>JADGOB010000068.1 GCA_017883185.1 Acidobacteriota bacterium | reverse complement strand
GGGTACACCGCGCGGATTCCGCTGACGGGGCTGGCGCCGGGCCTGTACGTGCTGAAGGTCGAGGCGCGCTCGCGGCTGGGCAAGAGCCAGGCGGCGAGCAGGGAAGTGCAGATCCGGATCATCCCGTAGGGGCGACCGGCCGGTCGCCCCTGCCTGGTTGGCTGGTGCGGCGCTAGACGTCTTGAACGGCCAAAGTCGTTGCGAATGAGTCAAGTTCTCTCGACTTCCGTCCGGCCGTTCAAGACGTCTACGCCCCGCGCTTCGCGGGTCCAGCCAACAGCGTTTCTGGTTCTAGCGGGGCGTGCCTTGGGGCCGCCACGCCAGGTTCGGCGGTCTGAGGCACGCCTCGCTAGAACTTCGACACCGCCGTCGCTTTCACCTGCCCGTTCGCGTGCGAGAACACGTATTTATTGGCGTTCAACTTCGCTTCCCACGGGCGGCGCAGCGTGAAGGTGTAGGTGTCGCCAGGGGCGAGCGGTTTCTTGCACGCGTCCTTGCCGCCGCCGACGGTGTTGCCGGCCTTGTCGTACCAGAACTCCTCGACCGTCAGGCGGCCGATCGCCTGGGGCGAGGTGTTCTTGACGGCGATGACCGTGACGACTTCGCCCTTGTCCCGCTTTGAGATGGGTTTGGTGTACTGAACGTCGGCGGTGCCTCTCACGAGGGTCACCCACTTGGTGGGCGACTGCGCGGCGGGGGCGTCCTGCGTGAAGGCCAACGACGCGCCGGCCAGGAACACGACCACGAGGCAGAGCGCCAAGAAAGCGCGATTATGACGGAACATGGAATCCTCCCGGGGGCTTGTGACCGGTCTCGGTGGCCCTCTGCCTCCGAGCGTAGACGATTATAGAGCGTTACATCTCGCCGTTCCAGTCCTCGGGTTCGGCGGCGGCAGAACGGAAGATTTCGAGATGCCATTTCCCGCCGCCCCAGGGCTCGATGACCTCGGTGGCGACGACGTCCACGAGGATTTCGGCGAAGGTGCGCCCTTCGGGATCCCCGTCGAGGTGATAGGCCGGTTCGTCCCAGGAAAAATTGGGATACAGCGTCAACGTCAGGAACAGATCGTACCCGTCGTCGATGACGATCAACTGGCCGCAGGGGCGCTTGATGGTGGAGTGATAGACGAGGTACTTCTCGGCGCTGTGGGCACGAATGTACCGCTTCAGCGCGAACTCGCGCGCGACGATTTCTTCGACGGCAATCTTCTTGTCCCAGCAGTCGCGGCAGTAGCGCTCCTCGCCACGAGGCTCCGTCACGTCCTTCGCGCCGCAGAGCGCACACCGCGGCTTGGTGACGGATTTTCGAGGCATCGCGACGATTCTATCATTCCCCGCCGAAGACCGGCCCGTACATCGACTCGACGTACTGCTTCACCATGCGGCGCGCGCTGAAGCGCGGGATCACGGTGCGAATCGACTCCCTCACGAGGCGCAGCCACGCGCGGGGCAGCCCATGCGCGTCGCGATCGTAGAAGGTCGGGACCACCTCGGTTTCGAGCAGCCGATAGAGCGCATCGGCGTCCGCCGCGTCCACTTCGGCCGGGTCGAGGCTCTCGCACTTGCCGTCGATCAGCCAGCCGTTCGCGCCGTTGTACCCCTCGGCCCACCAGCCGTCGCCGATCGACAGGTGCGGGACGCCGTTGACGGCCGCCTTCATGCCGCTCGTGCCGCTGGCCTCCAGCGGCTTGCGCGGCGTATTGAGCCAGACGTCGCACCCCTGGACCATGAAGTGGGCCACGTGCAGGTCGTAGTCGTCGATGAAGGCGATCCGCCCGCCGAATCCCTGGTCCATGGCGCGCTTGTAGATTCGTTGCAGGTGGTGTTTCCCCGAATCGTCGGCTGGGTGCGACTTGCCCGCGTACACGATCTGCACAGGCTCCCGCGCCGCCGACAGGATGCGGGCGAGGCGATCGGGATCGTGGAACAGCAGTTCGGGCCGCTTGTACGCGGCGAACCGCCGCGCGAAACCGATGGTCAGCGCGTCGGGATTGAGCAGGGTGCCCGCCGTGACGATCTGGCCGGGGCCCACCCGCTCCTCGATCCACCGGTTCCGGGCGCGCTCGCGGATGAACGCGAACAGGTAGTTGCGGAGCGCCTGCCGGACCGCCCACAACTCCTCGTCCGGGATGGCCTCCATCGCGTCCCACATCTGCTCGTCGTCGTGCCGCTGCCGCCAGTCTGGGGCGATGTGGGCTTCGAACAGCTTCGATAGCTCCGACGCCACCCACGTGGGCACGTGGACGCCGTTGGTGATGTCCCGGACGGGCTCTTCGCCGGGCTTCGCGCCCGGCCAGATCGGCGTCCACATCTGGCGCGTCACGTCGCGATGAAGCTGGCTCACGGCGTTCACCGCGCCGGCCGACCGCATCGCCAGCGCGGTCATGTTGAACATCTGGCCGTTGCCGTCGCCGTTGTCGTAGGCGCCGAGCGCCAGAAACTGATTGCGCAACTGGCCGAGGCTGCCCCACGCGCCCGCGAGATAGGTTTCGACCAGGTGGAACGGGAACGCGTCGTGGCCCGCCGGGACCGGCGTGTGCGTCGTGAAGACCGTGGTGCGCCGAACCTCGGCCACCGCCTGCTCGAACGGCAGGTTCTGCTCGAGTGCGTCGCGCACGCGCTGCAAGACGACGAACGCCGCGTGTCCCTCGTTCAGGTGCCAGATCGTCGGTTCGATGTCGAGCGCGCGCAGAGCCCGGACCCCGCCCAGGCCGAGCACGATCTCCTGCTGGATGCGCGTCTCCTGGTTGCCGCCGTACAAGCGTGCGGAGAGTTCGCGGTCCCACGGGGCGTTTTCGGGCAGGTCGGTGTCGAGCAGGAGCAGCTTCACCCGGCCTGCACGGACCACCCAGACCGCCGCGAGCACCGTCCGATCGCCGAGCGCCACGGCGACCACGCACGGGGCGCCGTCGGCGCGCATGGCTGGCTCGATCGGCGCGTCGAGCCAGTCGAGGCGCTCGTAGGCTTCCTGTTGCCACCCGTCGGCCGAGACGTGCTGGTGGAAGTACCCCTGCGGGTACATGAACCCGATGCCCACCAGAGGCACGCCGAGGTCGCTCGCTTCCTTGCACGTGTCGCCGGCGAGCACGCCGAGGCCGCCGGCATAGAGCGGCAATGACTGGTGCAGGGCGAACTCGGCCGAGAAGTAGGCCACCTTCGCGCCCTTCGCCGCCGGGCCGTAGCGCTGCGACCACCAGGTGTTCTTCGCCGACCCGGCGAGGTCCAGGTCGTGGACGACGCTGTCGTACATCGCGAGGAAGCCACGGTCCTCGGCGGCGCGCTCCAGGCGGTCGCGGCCGAGCAGCCGTAACATCCGCACCGGGTTGTGGGCCGTCTCGCGCCACAGCCGGTAATCGAGGCGCCTGAAGAGGTCCCGCGCGCGGTAGTGCCAGCTCCACCAGAGGTCGCAGGCGAGCTCTTCAAGGCGGCGAATGCGTTCGGGAATAGGAGTCAGACCGGGATATCGTTCCATGTGTCGGTGACAGTCGATTCAGCTGAACCCACTTCGCATCCTAGCGCCCGTCGGCAGGGGCGTCAATGGACGACTGCACGTGACGTCGAGCTTGGCGGGTGCGATGCTCGCACCGGTGGTAGACCGAACCGCCCTCAGCGGGACTCCCGACGGAGTCGAACCGCGCGCCAGAACACCACCGGGAACGTCGCGCCGCTGGTGTTCGCGATCACCAGCCAGGGTGCCGGCCTGTCTGCCCAATGCCCGGCATTTTCGGGTTGCGGCTCTCATCGCACCACGTTGTACTTCTTCAGGATCGCCGTCACCTTGTCGATCGGGATGGCCTCCACCGTCTGTTGACGGGAGGTGACGGAGGTTGCGCGGAGCAGCGAGTTGTATACCGCTTCCTCCGTCGCCTCGAGCGCCGCCTGGAACAGGGGCGACACCCCGTCGGGGGGAAGCACCGTGCGCTGGCGCGGTTGTGATTCTCCGAACCTGGTCCGCATCTCCGGCGACGTGGTGAACGCCACCGCGAAGTCGCCGCTGCCGTTGCTGTAGGACGAGCCGGTGCGGGCCAGTCCGAACACCGCCCGCGCGGCGAGGCGCCGGAGGTCCCGCGCGTCCAGCGGGGCGTCGGTCGCCACGACGATCAGGCAGGAGCCGTCGGGGTTCGGCGAGGCGTCGGGGCGGCCGGGCTGCGCCGGCGCAAAGGCATAGCGTCCAAGCTCGCGCCCGACGGGCGCGCCCGCCATGGTCAGCACGCCGCCGAAATTGGTCTGCGCCAGGACCCCCAGCGTGTAACCGCCGTGCCGGGCTGTCAGGATCCGCGACGCGGTTCCAATCCCGCCCTTCCAGCCGTAACACTGTGTGCCGGCGCCGGCGCCGACCGACCCCTCCTCGACGGGGCCTTCCGCCGCGCGCGCAATGGCGGCCAGGACGTGGTCGCGCGTCACGTGCAGCCCACGGATGTCGTTGAGCCCGCCGTCGTTCGTCTCGCCGACCACGGCGTTGACCGACTGCACGCGCTCGTTGCCTGGCTGCGCGATCGTGTAGCGGACAACCGCGTCCACGGCCGTGCCCACGGCAAGCGTGTTGGTCAGGACGATGGGCGTCTCGACCGTGCCGAGTTCGGTGACCTGCGTGGAGCCGGCGAGCTTGCCGAACGCGTTCCCGACGAAGACCGCGCCCGCCACCTTGTCCTGGAACAGGTTGCCGGCGTGCGGAAGAATCGCCGTCACGCCGGTGCGGACGTTGTCGCCCTCGACGATGGTGGTGTGGCCCACGCGCACGCCCGCGACATCGGTAATGGCGTTGAGCGGCCCTGGAGAGAAGACCCCTGGAGCCAGGCCGAGATCGCGTGCACGCGGCCGGCTGATGGTGGACTGTCCCATGGTTGGCACGACCGTGAGGCCTGCGCCCACGCAGACCAGCGCCAAGGCCGCGAATGTCTTCGAACCGACGATCTTTCCCATGCTCATGGCCGTGTGTCCTCCAGTTTGGCGTGGATGGCTTTCATTTCCACCGACAGGTCGTCGAGTCGTTTCATGAGGTCCTGGTGCCTGGCCTCGTGCGCCCGCGGCTTCTTCGCCACGAACGTGACGCCGCCGCTCGCCTCGAGAATCGCCTTGTCGACGTCGCGGAGCGAGGGGAATCCCTGTCGTCGGGCGGCCGCTTCCAACTCGCCGACGGTGACACCCTCGGCGCGAAGACGCTCGGCGATCACGGTCCCGTTTCGCATCAGCAAGTCGGCGTCGCCTTGGATGAATCGTTCCACGCGCGGGTGGGTGAAGGCGAACCGGACGACGATGAAATTGAAGACCAGGAGTGTCGTGGCGCCAATCACTCCGCCGAGCAGCGAGTTGTCAGCGCCGATGATGGCGTTCTGCACGGTGTTCGAGAGCGTGAGCAGGACAACGAGGTCGAAGGCGTTCAACTGCGCCAACTCCCGCTTGCCGGCCAGCCGCAGCCCGATGACGAGGAACAGGTACACCAGCACCGGCCGCACGACTTTTTCGAGGAGGCTGACGCTGGTCTGCGCGTCGGGGCCGATGTGAAACAGGTTGGTGAGGATGCTCGCGTCCACGTGGGTCCCCTTTCCGGAGGAGGAGTCAACGCGGTCTCAGTATACGGCGAGTTGGCTCCGTCATGCCCCTTCTGGAAGGCAAGGGACATACCGGCTACAATCAGATCACATGGCACATCTCAACTCGTTTTCGACCAAGACGGACCTGCTCGTCGACGGCCGGCCCGTGCGCATTCACAGCCTCCCGGCTCTGGAGAAGGACGGCCACCCGCGCGTGGCCCGGTTGCCGTACGCGCTGAAGATCCTCCTCGAGAACCTGCTGCGCCACGAGGACGGACGGTTCGTCCGCGCGGACGACATCACGGCCCTGGCCGACTGGGCCCCGGCGGCTCGCCTGCGGAAGGAAATCGCCTTCACGCCGGCTCGGGTGCTGCTGCAGGACTTCACCGGTGTGCCGGCAGTGGTGGACCTGGCGGCCATGCGTGACGCGGTGGCAAGCCTCGGCGGCGACCCGTCGCGGATCAACCCGCTCCAGCCCGTCGAACTCGTGATCGATCACTCCGTCCAGGTCGATCACTACGGGCGCGCCGAGGCATTCGAGCTGAACGCCGACCTCGAGTTCACCCGCAACCGAGAGCGCTACGTCTTCCTCCGCTGGGGCCAGGACGCGTTTGCCAATTTCCGCGTCGTTCCGCCCGACACCGGCATCGTTCACCAGGTGAACCTCGAACACCTTGCGCGCGTGGTGTTCGAGGCCATCGAGGACGGCAGGGTGGTGGCGTATCCCGACACGCTCGTCGGCACCGACTCGCATACGACGATGGTGAACGGGTTGGGCGTCGTCGGATGGGGCGTCGGCGGGATCGAGGCCGAAGCCTGCATGCTGGGCCAGCCGATCTCGATGCTGATCCCGGAGGTGCTCGGCTTCAAACTGACCGGGCGTTTGCCCGGCGGCGCGACGGCGACCGACCTCGTCCTGACGATCACCGAGCGTTTGCGCAAGCACGGTGTGGTCGGGAAGTTCGTGGAGTTCTACGGCCCGGGCCTCGAGCACCTGTCGATTGCCGACCGCGCCACGCTCAGCAATATGTGCCCCGAGTACGGCGCCACCATCGCCATCTTCCCGATTGACGAGGGAACGCTCGATTACCTGCGGCTGACAGGACGGGACGAGCGCCGCGTTGGCCTGGTGGAGGCGTACGCGAAGGCGCAGGGCTTGTTCCTGGGGCCCGACTCGGTCGAAGCGGATTACGCGGAGCGAGTTGAACTGGATCTGGCGACGATCGAGCCCTGCCTCGCCGGCCCACGCCGGCCGCAGGACCTGGTGAGGCTCGGCCAGGCGAAAGCGTCGTTCGACCAGGCGCTCGCGACGGCCCTGGCCGACCGGAAGGCGGCCACGCCATCCGCGGCGGGAGGAGCCGACGGCACGCGCGCCACGGCGGCAACGGCGACCGCGCCAGGGCTTGAACACGGATCGGTGGTCATTGCGGCGATCACCAGCTGCACGAACACGTCGAACCCCAGCGTGATGATCGGAGCGGGGCTGCTGGCCAAGAAGGCGGTCGAGCGCGGCCTGCGGGTGAAGCCGTGGGTGAAGACCAGCCTCGCGCCGGGATCGAAGGCGGTGACCGAGTACCTCGCTCAGGCGGGGCTGACGCGGTATCTCGACCAACTCGGCTTCAACCTGGTGGGCTACGGCTGCACGACCTGC
The DNA here is from genome assembly GCA_017883185.1 of Acidobacteriota bacterium. Taxonomy (GTDB): domain Bacteria; phylum Acidobacteriota; class Vicinamibacteria; order Vicinamibacterales; family Fen-181; genus FEN-299. Next base: position 12,513 of record JADGOB010000068.1, on the reverse strand, counting down.
ATCGGCAACAGCGGGCCGCTGCCGCCCGACGTGTCATCCGAAGTGACAAAGCGCGACCTCGTCGTCGCCGCGGTGCTCAGCGGCAATCGCAATTTCGAGGGACGCATTCAATCGCAGGTTCGTGCCAACTACCTCGCGTCGCCGCCGCTGGTCGTGGCCTTCGCGCTGGCCGGCACCATGCGGATCGACCTGACCACCGAGCCGATTGGGCAGGACCCCGCGGGCAGGAACGTCTTCCTCCAGGACATCTGGCCGTCGGAGCGCGAGGTGCAGGCGGTCTTGCTCGGGGCGGTGACGGCCGAGAGCTTTCGCAAGGTCTACGCCGACGTCTTCAAGGGCGACGAGCGCTGGCAAGGGCTGCAGGGGCCGGCCGGCGATCGCTTCGTCTGGGCTGAGGACTCCACCTACATCCGCCATCCGCCGTTCTTCGACGGGCTCTCGTCCTCGCCCGCCCCGCTCGCCGATATCATCGGTGCCCGCGTGCTGGCGCTGCTGGGCGATAGCGTGACGACCGACCACATCTCGCCGGCAGGCTCGATCCCGACGGACAGCCCGGCCGGGACGTATCTGATTGCGCACGGGGTCGAACCGCGCGAGTTCAATTCCTACGGCGCGCGGCGCGGGAACCACGAGGTGATGTTGCGGGGCACGTTTGCCAACACCCGCCTCAGGAACCAGATTGCCCCGGGCACCGAGGGTGGCTGGACGCGCCACCTCCCGGACGGCGAGCAGATGACCATCTACGACGCCTCCGTCCGCTACAAGGAGGAACAGGTTCCGCTCCTGATCCTGGCGGGGAAGGAGTACGGCTCCGGTTCGTCGCGCGACTGGGCCGCCAAGGGGACGCTGCTGCTCGGCGTTCGCGCGGTCATCGCCGAGAGCTTCGAGCGGATTCATCGCAGCAACCTGGTGAACATGGGCGTGCTGCCGCTCCAGTTCAAGAACGGGGAATCGGCGGCCAGCCTCGGGTTGACGGGGGCGGAAACCTACTCGCTCACCGGGATCGCGTCCGGGCTCGCGCCGATGTCGGACATCCAGATTCAGGCTCGCGCCGCCAACGGCGCGGTGGCGGCATTCACGGCGATCGCACGAATCGACACGCCGGAGGAGTTGTCCGCCTTCCGTGCCGGCGGCATCCTGCCGTACGTGCTCAGGCAACTCGTGGGAGCCCGCTGAAGGATGGGGTCTGCCCCCCTTTTCCGATGCTGACCGCGGAATTTGTCAAGGACCACGCTCGCGCGCTCGGCTTCGATCTGTGCGGCGTCGCTCCGGCCGCGTCGTTCCCGGAGCTTCGCCGCATTCGCGAGTGGATGTCCCGCGGCTACGCGGGAGACATGGACTACCTCCCGCGCACGGCCGCGAAGCGCGAGGATGTCCGCCGGGTCCTGCCCTCTGCCCGGTCGGTGATCGTCACCGGCACGGTCTACAACGTCGATCGTCCGTACTCCACCGAGATTGCGGACCCTGGTGAAGCGATTGTGTCTCGCTACGCCTGGGGCGACGACTACCACGAGGTGATCGGCCGTCGCCTGCAGGACTTGCTCGCCTGGATGCGATCGCAGCACGACGCGCCGTTTGACGCGCTGGCCTACGTGGACACCGGCCCGGTCCACGAGCGCGTGTACGCGCAGTACGCCGGTCTTGGGTGGATTGGCAAGAACGGCTGCCTGATCAACCCCGAACTCGGGTCGTGGCTGTTCCTGTCCGAGATCGTTTGCAGCGTCGCGCTCGAGCCCGGCGTCCCGGCGTTTGACCAGTGCGGTACCTGCGCGCTGTGCCTCGAGGTGTGCCCGACGGGCGCGCTCGTGGAGCCGCGTGTGCTCGACGCCACGCGCTGTCTCTCGTACCTGACCATCGAGCTTCGCCGCGAGATTCCAGAGGCGCTCCGCGCGCCGATTGGCATGCATGTCTTCGGGTGCGATATCTGCCAGGATGTGTGCCCGTGGAACCAGTCGCCCGCGCGAAGCGACGACTCGGCATGGCAACCGCGCGAGGGGCTGGACCACCCGCGACTTCTCGACCTCTGGCGCCGGACGGACGAGGGTTTGGCGCAACTCGTCCGCGGGTCGACCATGACCCGGGCCAAGTCCGCCGGCCTTCGTCGCAACCTGGCGGTCGCGCTGGGGAACAGTGCCGACCCTGCGGCCGCCCGCGTCCTCGACGAGGTCAGGCCCGATGCGGAGTCGGGGTCGTTCACCGACCCGATGGTGCAGGAACACCTGCGGTGGGCGCGCGGGAAGAAGCCGTAGTGCCTTATGCGCGAAGTCTTCGACGTCGGGGAAAGAAACCGTGGCTATACACGGAGACCGCGATTCGGGACCGGCCGAAGTCCCTCGGCATCCGGTAGAATAGGCCCACGGCGGCCGCCGGCCGCCCTTCATTCCCCGAGAGGCTTCACATGAAACGGTTGATTGCGCTTGGGTCGCTCGTCGTTCTGGCGCTGGCTGCCTGTTCGTCGCCCACACCGACACCGGCGCCCGCGCCTGCCAAGGAGGTTTCCATGCCGGAACAGGCGAAACTGGAGGCGGCGACCGCGCAGTACGCGCCCACCGAGATCGGCGCCGACCTGTCGAAGCTGCCCGCCAACGAGCAGCAGGCGCTCGCGAAGCTGGTGCAGGCCGGCTGGATCATGGACGCGCTGTTCCTCCGCCAGGCGTGGGCGGGCAACGAGGGGCTGCTCCTGAACCTGCTGACCGACCGCTCGCCGCTCGGCCAGGCGCGCACGCGCTACTTCCTCCTGAACAAGGGGCCGTGGGATCGGCTCGATCACAACGCGCCGTTCCTCGCTGCCGTTCCACCGAAGCCGGAGGGGGCGAACTTCTACCCGGGGGGCGCAACCAAGGCCGACATCGAAGCCTGGCTGAAATCGCTGCCGGAAGCCGATCGCACTCGCGCCAACGGGTTCTTCACGACGATCCGACGCTCCACCGCGGTCAAAGGCAAGGCCGGGTTCGAGGTCGTTCCTTACAGCGTCGAGTACCAGGGTGAACTCGTACGCGCGGCCGAGCTGCTGCGTGAGGCGGCAAAGCTGACCGCGCAGCCCACGCTGAAGGCGTTTCTCGACAGCCGCGCCGACGCCTTCCTCAGCAATGACTACTACGCCAGCGACGTGGCGTGGATGGAACTCGACGCGAGCATCGAGCCGACCATCGGCCCGTACGAGGTCTACGAAGACGAGTGGTTCAACGCCAAGGCCGCCTTCGAGGCGTTCATTGCCGTCGGTGACGATGCCGAGACCGCGAAGCTGGCCAAGCTGAGCGCCGAGCTGCAGGGGATCGAGGACACCCTGCCCATCGACCCGAAGCTCCGCAACCCGAAGCTGGGCGGAATGGCGCCGATCCGCGTGGTGAACGTGATCCTGGCGGCAGGGGACGGCAACCGCGGCGTCCAGACGGCGGCATTCAACCTGCCGAACGACGAGCGCGTGGTGCGGGAGAAGGGCGCCAAGCGCGTCATGCTCCGAAACATCCAGGAGGCCAAGTTCAAGCTCGTGCTGGCGCCGATCGCCGCGAAGGTGCTGTCGCCCGCGCAACAGAAGAACGTGACGTTCGACGCGTTCTTCACGCATATCGTGATGCACGAGCTGATGCACGGCCTGGGCCCGCACCAAATCAAGGTGGATGGCCGGGACACGACCGTTCGCGCGCAGCTGAAGGAGACCTACAGCGCGATGGAAGAGGCGAAGGCCGACATCTCCGGCCTGTTCGCACTCCAACTTCTCCTGGACAAGGGCGTCCTGGACAAGTCGATCCAGGAGACGATGTATGACACGTTCCTGGCGTCGGCGTTCCGCTCGATCAGGTTCGGCGTGAATGAAGCCCACGGCCGCGGCATCGCCCTGCAGCTCAACTGGCTGCTGGACTTCGGCGCGTTCACGGTGGACAAGGACGGCGCCTTCGCGGTGAATCCCGCCAGGATCAAGGAAGGCGTGGCGACGCTGACGCGCGAGATCATGACGCTGCAGGCGCAGGGGGATTACGCCAGGGCGCAGGAGATGCTGAGGAAGCTGGTGGTGGTTCGTCCCGAGGTCAAGAAGGTGCTGGACCGCCTGCAGGGCGTGCCGATCGACATCGAGCCGAACTTTTCGACCGCCGCGAAGCTGCTGGCGGAGGGGGGCAAGTAGCGGCGGGGGGCAAGTGGGTGTGGCGCGGGGCTTCAGCCCCGCGTTCGGCCGGGCCGTGTAACCGTCTGGCGTCTTTCTGAATCCTAGTGGTGAAGCCCCGCGGTCCTGGAAGTTGTGGAGGTCTTATGCCCTTATACGAGTACGCATGCGTGAAGTGCGGTCATCTCTTCGAGGCTCTGGTGGTTGGGAGTCGTAGGCCAGCCTGTCCGAAGTGTAAGAGCGAAGAGCTGGAGAAACTGGTGTCGCCGATCGGATTTGCCGGCGCCGGCGGATGGTCGTCCGGGCGATCCTCGAGCGGCTGCGGGTCCACCGGCGGCGGTGGTGGCTGACGGTTCTAGACGCGGGCCGGTCGGCCCGCCTGTCGCTTCTCTTCGAGCCGTCCCTCGATCCACCGGAGCCAGGCCCCCAGCCCGGGTTCCGCGAGGCAGCTTGTTTCCAGCACTTCGATCTCCGGGTTCACGCGACGCGCGTCGGCAACGGCCGCCTCGCGGCTGAACCGGGTGTACGGGAGCAGGTCGATCTTGTGGAGCAGCATCAGGCGCGCCCGCCTGAAAATCCCCGGGTACTTCAGCGGCTTGTCATCCCCTTCCGCCACGCTCAGCACCACCACCTTCGCGTCTTCCCCGAGGTCGTACGAGGCCGGGCACACGAGGTTGCCGACGTTCTCGATGAACAGCACGTCGAGGCCGTCGAGCGGCATCTCCTCGAGCGCTCGACGGACCATGCTCGCGTCGAGGTGGCACGTTCCGCCGGTCGTGATCTGCAGCGCGGGGAACCCGAAGCGCCGAAGGCGATCGGCGTCGCGCTCCGTCTGGATGTCGCCGGTCAGGACGGCCACCCGCCGCGATGTGCCGCGAAGGGCGTCCAGGGTGCTCTCCAAGATGCTCGTCTTGCCCGCGCCGGGTGACGAGATCAGGTTGAGGCACAGGATCTGGCGCGCGGCCAGCGCCTCGCGCAGTTCGCCGGCAATCCGGTCGTTCTCCTTCAGCACGCTCTGTCGCACTTCCACCCGTTCGGCCACGGTCCTACTCCAGTTCGAGAAAAGACAGCCCCAGTTCGTCCCCGGCAATCATCGTCGCCCCGTCGGACCCGCAGGTGGGGCATTGTCCCAGGAACTCCACGGGATGGAACTCGTGCGCGCAGCGGGAGCACCGGAAGCGAACGGGGATGCGCTCGAGTTCGAGCGCGGCCCCGTCCATGTCGGTGTCCTGCACGGTCATGCCGAAACAGAACTCCAGCGCCTCAACCGCGACGCCGGAAATCTCGCCCACCCGCACGCCGATCCGCACTACGCGGCGCCCGCCATTGAGCGTCGCGTGCTCGCGGGCGGAATCGACAATCGACTGCGCGATCGACAGCTCGTGCATGCGGCGCGGCTACTCGGTGTTCTGGTCGTCCTCGCTGGTGCGCGCCACGCCCGCCGCGTCCTTCTTGAACCAGGACGCGTCGGCCACGTAGGTGCTCGTGATCGTCTCGAGCTTCGCCATCTCCGCCGCCGGCATCGGCGTGAAGGCCCTGGCGATCTCCACGTTCTCCTCGAGCTGCTTCACCGTCTTGCAGCCGATGATCACCGTGCTGACCGGCAGCGTCAGGACGTAGGCCATCGGTCCCTTGATCGACGTGATGCCGTCAGGTTTGAAGATGCGGTCGCGGGCGGGAATCTTCATCCCGATGACGCCCATCCCCTTCTTGTTCGCGAGCGGCAGAATTGTCGAGACGAACGGCAGGTGGTGCTTGTCGGCCGGGTTCAACGCCATCAGGATGGTATCGAAGTCGAACCGCTCGATCCCCTTCATCAGCACGGCCGGGTCGTAGTGCCCGGTGATGCCGAGGAACCGCACCATCTTCTCGCTTCTTGCCTTCTGCATCGCCTCGATCGCGCCGTCTTTGCCGAAGATCTGGTCGAGTTGCTCGTCGCGCATGATGTTGTGCAACTGCCAGAGGTCGAGGTGATCGGTGTTCAGCAGCTTCAGGCTCTGCTCGAGCAGTTTCAGGGAGCCATCCCGCGTCCGGTCGTCGGTCTTGCTGGCGAGGAACACCTCCTTGCGCCGCGTTTTCATCACCTCGCCGACGTTCGTCTGGCTGATCCCGTTCGCTTCCCACCGCGGCGTCACGTTGCGGTCGCGCCCATAGGCGGCCGCGGTGTCGAGGTAGTTGACGCCGAGATCGATCGCCCGGTTGATGATCGCGATCGACTCGTCGTGCATGCCGACCGTCTCGAGCGTCGCCTGGCCGCCGAGACTGAAAATTCGGACCTTGTGCCCCGTTTTGCCGAGCGGCCGCTCGGGCATCGGCGGCGCGCCCTCCGATCGCCCTGCCCCGATGGCCAGGGCCGCGGCACCCGCCGCTCCGACCTTGACGAATTCACGGCGCGAGATGTCAGTCATAGCAGGTGTCCTCCGCATGCGCTGCGCTGTATCAGATGAGAAGCCCGGTTGTCCTGGCCCACTTCCTGGATTTTAGCCCGAAACCCCACCTGGCGGACACGTCCGCATCCGTCGTGCGTTCTGTCCTGGAGAGCGACCGCCCGGCGGCGTGGCTCTTCCCTCGAGTATTCCCGATGGGCACGGCCAGCAGGATCTGGCCGAGCATGAACTGCTGCGGCGACCCGTACAACATCATCTGCAACGCGACGTAGATGAAGGCCATCGTGGCCACCGTGAGCGCCAGCATGAGCTTCCGCCGGCCGACCCTGTCGGACAGCCATCCGCCGAGCGGCTTCGAGATCAGCACCACCATGAGGCTCAGGATGGTCGCGAGGAGGAAGGCCGCGCCGCAGGAGATCCCCGTCTGGGAGCGGACGTCGATGTCCGACCACGACGTGATGGTGAGAGGACCGATCTTGGCCAGGCGCCAGCCATTGACACCCCAGGCACCCGGTGGTACAAGCCTGCCCGGTGACCATCGAGCCCTTCGCCATTCGCTTCCTGCCCGAGAGCCGCGTCTACACGACGACCGGACCGGTCGAACTCTACCTGGCTGCAGCCGCTGTTGGCATTCTCGTGGAGCAACCATGCGGATCGCAGGGCACCTGCGGTCGGTGCGGGGTTCGCGTCACCGGGGGAGCGCCGCCGCCGACCGCCGCTGACCGTGAGCAGTTCACCGCGGAGGAACGGGCCGCTGGATGGCGGCTCGGATGTCAGCTGGTCTTCGAGGGCCCTGCCACGGTCGAGATCCCCGCGGTCACGCGATCGCTCGCCGGCAAGTCGTTCGGCGCGGACCTCGCGCCAGACGCCCTGGCGCGGCCCCGCATTCACACGCTCTCGGTGCCGGCGCCCGTCGTGGGGGAGGGCGGTGCGCCTTCTGTCCTCGACGCGCTCGCCGCCGTCGTCGGCCTGCCGCCGCGCTCACTCCGGGCGTCCCCGGAGGCGCTGGCGGAACTGGCGATCGCCGGGACGGGCACGCACCCGCTGGCGGTGGCGATACACGCCCGCGAGCTGGTCTGCGTCCGGCCAGGCGGGGAGTTGGAGCCGCTCGGGCTGGCGATCGACGTCGGGACGACGTCGCTGGCCGCCGCGCTCGTGCGGCTCGCAGATGGCTCGGTCCAGGCCTCCGCGTCGTGCCTCAACCCGCAGGTCGCGTTCGGCGCCGACGTCATCTCGCGGATCAAGCACGCGACCGAAAGGCCGGAGGGAACGGCCCAGCTCTCGACAGCGGTTCGCGACGGGATTGCGGCGCTCGTCGCGGGGCTGACCGAGGCCGCCGGTCGCGACGTTCACGATATCCTGCTCGCGGCGGTGGCAGGCAACCCCACGATGATGCACGCCTGGCTCGGCGTGCCGCTCTGCAGCCTTGGACGCGCCCCGTACGTCGGCCTGTGGGCCGACGCCATCACCGTGAAGGCCGGTGCGGTACAGGTGCCGGCGCATCCCAACGCCGACGTCCTGGTCTTTCCGCTGATACGCAGCCACGTCGGCGGCGACGCCGTCGCCGCGGCGATCGCGTGCGATCTCGACCGTGGGCGGGCGCCACGCCTCCTGATCGACCTGGGGACCAACACGGAGGTGCTCGTCGCCCACGACGGCCGCATCGCGGCCACCTCCGCCGCCGCCGGCCCCGCCTTCGAGGGCGTGTCGATCCGGCACGGCATGCGCGGCGCGCCGGGCGCGGTCGACGTCGTGTCGATTTCCGCCGCCGGCCGCGTGACGACCAGCACCATCGGCGGGTTTCCCGCGAAGGGCGTCTGCGGCTCCGGGTTGATCGATGCCGTCGCCGAACTGCTTCGCGCCGGCGTCATCTCATCGTCGGGCTACCTGCGGAAGGCAGAGGAAGTCAGCGGCTGCGGGCCCCTCTCGGAGAGGCTCGTGCAGATCGACGGCCAGCAGGCGTTCACGCTCGTGCCGGGCCCCGACACCGAGGGCGGCTCCGAGCCCGTGACCATGACGGCGCGCGACGTCCGGGAAGTGCAGCTGGCCAAGGGCTCGATTGTCGCGGCGGTGACGCTCGCGTGCCGGCACGTGGGTCTCGATCCTGCGGACCTCGAGGAGGTGCTCATCGCCGGCGCGTTCGGGAACTACCTGCGCAAGTCGAGTGTCCTTCGGATCGGGCTTGTTCCGGAGATCGATCCAGAGCGGGTCCGCTTCGTCGGCAACGCCGCCGGTGTCGGCGCGCGGCTCGCCCTGCTGGATCGCGAGGTGCTCGAGCGGGGCCGAGAACTCGCCGCGCGCGCCGAGTATCTCGACCTCGCCACACACCACGACTACCAGGCGATCTTCATGGCCGCACTGGCATTCCCCCAGAGATGAGCGACAACGTTCCCGATCCCGAGCGGCTGTTCTACATCGAGCCGCACGACCTGGCGGGGGTGACGTACCCGACCACGTGGGGATGCGCGGAGGGACCAGCGATCCCCGGGCCCGGTTTCTTTCCGCCCTGGCACCGGGACACGCTCCGCCAGGTTCGGGCGGCCGCCCCGGACGTGTCGGTCCACGGCGAGGTGTTCTCGCCGTTCTCGCAACAGGGCAACGTGGACCCGGTGAACACCGTCCTGCTCAGCACGCCGGAGCCGTGCGACGAAGACGCATGCGCCCGCGTGGAGATTGCGAAACCAGGCGGCGGGTATATCCTGAGCACGGCGTGCTCGGTGCCGCCGCACGCTCCGCCCGAGAACATTCTCGCGCTCGCCCGCGCGGCCGAAGCCAGAGGCCATTACCGATGAACATCCTCTCTCTCTGTGACACCCACATCGTCGTCGGCGACGGCGCCATGGGCACCGAGCTCCAGCGAGCCGGCCTGCCTGTCGGCGAGTCCGGCGAACGATGGAACCTGGAGCACCCGGAACGGCTCCAGACGATCCACGCCGCGTACATCGCGGCCGGGAGCGAGGCGGTGACCACCAACTCGTTCGGGGCGAATCGCTGGGTGCTCGGTCGGTACGGCCTGGCCGACGACGCGGACGCGATCAACCGCTCGGCGGCGGCGATCGCGAGGCAGGCGGCGGGGTCGAGCGCGATCGTCCTCGGCGACATCGGCCCGTGCGGCGGGTTCCTGCGGCCGCTCGGGGAGATCGACCCGAGCGAGCTCGGTGCCGAGTTCACCCGTCAGGCACGCGCGCTGCTCGACGGCGGCGCCGACGGCATCATCATCGAGACGATGAGCGCGATCGAGGAACTGGTGATCGCGGTCGAGGCAGCGCGCGCGGCGAACGCGCCGTTCGTCATCGCGTCGATGGCGTTCGACCGGCTGCCAAACGGCAACATCCGGACGATGATGGGGGTGTCGCCGCAGCAGGCCGCGAAGGCGGCGGTCGAAGCGGGAGCCGAGGTTGTGGGCGCCAACTGCGGCACGCACATGACGACGGGCGATTTTGCGAACGTGGTGGCGGCGTTCAGGCAGGCAACCGACCGGCCGATCATGATTCAGGCGAATGCGGGAAGCCCTGAGCTCGAAGACGGCAAGGCCGTGTACCGCCTGCAGCCCGACGCGTTTGCCGACGGCATGCGACAGGTGGTTGCGGCCGGGGCGAGGATCGTGGGCGGGTGCTGCGGCACGACGCCCGCGCACATTGCGGCGCTGGCGCAGCAGCTGAGAGCAGGAGCCCGATGAAGATTACCGACGTGCCCTTTGGCGTGACCGACTGGAGCGAAGTGCCGCCGACCGAGCACCCGGGCGAAACCGGCACCGCGTGGTGGCGGACTCGGGAGATCGGCAACATCCGCGTCCGGATGGTGGAGTACTCACCCGGCTACCTTGCGGACCACTGGTGCTCGCGCGGCCATGTGCTGCTCGTGATGGAAGGGGAGTTGGTCACCGAGCTCAAGGACGGATCGGCGCACGTGCTGCGGTCGGGGCAGAGCTACCAGGTGGCCGACGGCGCGATGCCGCACCGGTCGCGCACGGCCGGCGGCGCCCGCCTCTTCATCGTGGATTAGCCGTGAAGAATTGCGAAATCACTCCCGGAGTGATTTCTGTGCTTCCGGAGTCATCCCTGCGCTCGGGTAGCGTGAAGACCTGCCCGTCTCGCACCGTTCTCGTCGGCACGGCCGCAGGTCGCAAGCCACAAGTCGCAAACCGGATGGCCGGGTTGCGGTTAGAGCCCCGTCGCCTACGATCCCGGCGGGAGCATCGCGTGCACGCCGTACTTGTGCACCAGCAGGCCGCCCCGGTGCGCGGTGTTCGCCAGCACGAGACTTCCCGCAAGCAGCAGGCCAAGGAACACCGCGTTGGTCGCCAGCACCCACGTGCGGGTGGCGAGTTTCTTCAGAACGAGCGGCGCGACGAGAATCACCGCGTAGAGCAGCGTCAACCCGGCGAACAGGTCGCGGGCGGTTTCCGCCAACGACGCGTGGCTTTCGATCGCCGCGTTGATCGCCTCGTTCCGCGTCGCGAGTTCGGCGGCGGCCTCGCCGGTCCCGACCGCGACGAACGCTGCTGCTGTCCCGAGCACCAGCATCGCCAGCGCCGACAAACCGAAGGACGCCCCGCGCTTCGGCTGAATCATGGCGAGCAGGACGAACACCGGCGCCGTGAGCAGCAACGCGATCGGGAAATGGATCACAAGCGGATGGAGACCGTCCCATCCCGGCCATGGCGGGAGCATGCGCACGTCCTTTCAGAAGGGGCCGAGACGTCATTCCCGGCCCCGGTCATCGATCCCGCTACGCGATCTTGACGAACTTCTCCCCTGGCGTGAAGCACACGGGGCACTTCTCGAAGCCCACCGCGAGGACCGTCTTTCCGCACACCGGACACACGAAGAACGCCTTCGCCGCCTTCCAGGCCTGCAGGTTGGCGCCTGCCTCGCTGTAGAACTTCGCGTGCTCGGCCTCGGCCGACACCGCGAAATTGAACGCGCGCAGCGCCTCCTTGTTGCCCGAGGCCTTCGCTTCCGCGATGAACTCGGGATACATCTTGTCGCGCTCGTAGGTCTCGCCTTCGAGGGCGGCCTTCAGGTTGTCCGCGGTCGTCTTGATCTCGGGCAGCTTGATCTCGGCCTTCGGCGTGCCACCGAGCTTCTGGATGACCTCGCCGTGCCTGGTGGCGTGAGTCTCCTCGGCCTTCGCCGCAGCGCGGAACAGCGCGGCGGCTCCCGCAAACCCTTCCTGGTCGGCCTTCTTGGCGAACTCGACGTACTTCGCCTTGGCATTCGACTCGCCGTTGTAGGCGGCCATCAGGTTGTCCAGGGTCTTCGACGGCGCGGCCAGAGCGTTGCCGCCGGCGAATGCCACCAAAACGAGCACGGTCACGGCCAGGATGCACGAACGGATCATGGAGCCTCCTTGAGTGATAGGAAAACGACGTTGACTCGACTGGGCTGCGACCACCGGGTCACAGCGCGAGGGAGCGGTCGGACACCAGTACTCCCAAGTGAGCATGATACAACGTGGAATTGTAGAGCGAAGGAATCAAATGTGAACGGCGTCGCGCACAGACGCGCAGCCGGACAAGCTACCGCGACGGGTGAGATGTGGTGATTGGGCAATCGAGGAGGGAACGTCAGGCCCGCCGCTCACGCCCAACGCCTGCGGGCCCCCATCCGCAGGGAGTCGAGTGACGAGCGGCGAACCGTGACGTCTTCCCTGTTCGCAAGGGCAGTGCCACGTGCGCGCCGGCCAGATTCCGGAAGAAATTCACCAGAACAGCCCGAAGACCGAACGTCAGACAGCCGGGGCGCCGGCAGGACCAGCTGGCACTGACGGATTTCCGGCGGGGGACGCGTCGATCACCTGCACATCTCCGCAGGCACGCTCTTCAACCTCACCCGGTTCTGTGTCATCGTATGGGTGGACTTCGCAACCGGTGCGGCCGCAAACCGGTGCCAGGCGTCTTCATGGAGCGTGAATGGGTCACTCCTTCGGGGGGCATCGGTGGTCGGTCGTGGCGTTCGCGATCGCGTTGGCAACGGCCTGCATCCTGGCCGCTGAGCAGCGCCCGCGGCGTCCGTCTGCCAG
>JADGOB010000193.1 GCA_017883185.1 Acidobacteriota bacterium | reverse complement strand
CGAGGTCGTGATCATGGCTGGCCCGTGCGCCGTGGAGAGCGAAGCGCAACTGCTCTCAGTTGCCTGGGCGGTGAAGGCGGCCGGCGCCACGGTGCTGCGCGGCGGCGCCTTCAAGCCCCGCTCGTCGCCCTACAGCTTCCGGGGCCTCGAGCAGGAAGGGCTTCGTCTCCTGGCGCTCGCCCGCGCCGAGACCGGGCTGAGGGTGGTGACGGAGGTCATGGATGCCAGGCAGTTGCCGGCGGTCGCCGCGTGCGCCGACATCCTGCAGGTCGGATCGCGCAACATGCAGAACTTCACGCTGCTCGAGGAAGTGGGCCGGTGCCGGATTCCGGTACTCCTCAAGCGCGGCATGAGCGCCACGCTGGCCGAGTACCTGCAGGCGGCCGAGTACATCATGGCCGCCGGGAACGAGCAGGTCATCCTGTGCGAGCGAGGCATCCGCACGTTCGAGCCTTCGACGCGCAATACGCTCGACCTCAACGCGGTGCCGATGCTCCAGCGGCAGACGCACCTGCCCGTCATCGTTGATCCGAGCCACGGCACGGGCCACGCCTGGATGGTCCCGCGCATGGCGTGCGCGTCGGTCGCCGCGGGCGCCGACGGCCTGCTGATCGAGGTACACTGCGACCCGGCACGAGCGTTGAGCGACGGCGCGAACTCGCTGACGCCCGAGGAGTTTGCCCTGATGGTCGAGCAGGTCGCGGCCGTCGCCACCGCGGTGGGCCGCTCCTGTCTGAGTGGACCGCCGAAGCCATGAGAGCCTTCTTCATCGCACTCGTCGTCCTCCTCGCCACCGGTCCAGGCACCGCGGGCCAGCAGCCCGCCCGCAGCCCGTTCGAGGCGGCAACCGCCCCGGCGGCGCGAACCAGGCTCGACGAACTCGTCTTCGCGCGGCTCAAGCGTCTGGGCCTCCAGCCGGCCCGCCCGAGCTCGGACGCGGTGTTCGTCCGCCGGGTGTTCCTCGACGTGATCGGCACGCTTCCAACCGCGGACGAGGCGCGCGCCTTCATCGTGGATCCATCGCCAACCAAGCGGAGCGCGCTCGTCGATCGCCTGCTGGAGCGCGAGGAATTCGCCGACTACTGGGCGATGAAGTGGGGCGACGTGCTGCGGGTGAAATCGGAGTTCCCGATCAACCTGTGGCCGAACGCCGTGCAGGCCTACCACCACTGGATCAGGACGAGCCTCCGGAACAACGTGCCGTTCGATCGGTTCGCGCGCGAGTTGCTGACGGCGAGCGGGAGCAACTTCCGCGTGCCGCAGGTCAACTTCTACCGCACGGTGCAGAGCCGTGAGCCGACGTCGATCGCGGCCAACGTGGCGCTCGTCTTCATGGGCACGCGCGCCGAGGCGTGGCCGGCCGACCGGCAGGCCGCGATGTCCGCGTTCTTCTCGCAGATTGGCTACAAGGCCACGGGCGAATGGAAGGAAGAGATCGTCTTCTTCGACGCGGACAAGGCCGCGTCGCCGGCGCCGACGGTCCCGGGCTCACGCGTCGCCACCCTGCCCGACCTCACCATCGTGCGCCTCTCGCCTGCCGACGATCCCCGCGAGGCGTTTGCTGCGTGGCTCGTGTCGCCGAAGAACGCCTGGTTCGCGCGTGCGGCCGTCAACCGGGTGTGGTTCTGGCTGATGGGCCGGGGCATCGTGCACGAGGCCGACGACATCCGGCCGGACAACCCGCCGGCCAACCCGGATCTGCTCGCGTATCTCGAACGTGAGTTCCAGGCGTCGCGGTTCGACCTGAAGCAGGTCTACCGCCTGATCCTCAACTCGAGCACCTACCAGTTGTCGTCAATCCCGGCCAGGAGCAGCGCGGAGGCGGAAGCGAATTTCGCCCATGCGCTGGTCCGCCCGCTCGACGCCGAAGTGCTCGTGGACGCGGTCTGCCAGATCACCGGCACCACCGAGCAGTACTCGAGCGCCATCCCGGAGCCTTTTACCTACATCCCGCCCGATCAGCGGTCGATCGCGCTGGCCGATGGCAGCATCCGGAGCGCGTTTCTCGAGACGTTCGGCCGGCCGCCGCGCGATACCGGCCTGCTCTCGGAGCGCAACAGCCGGCCATCGGCCTTCCAACGGCTGTATCTGCTGAATTCGAGCGACATTCAGCGCAAGCTCCAGCAGGGGCCGAAGATCCAGGCGCTGATCCAGGCGAGGGGCGATATCCGCGACGTGGTCACGGGGCTCTACCTGGCCATCCTGTCGCGCTTCCCCACCGAGGACGAGTTGAAGACGGCCGCGTCCTACGCGCAGTCGGTTGGCGGCAATCGGCGCCAGGCCGGCCAGGACCTGGCGTGGGCGCTGGTCAACAGCGCCGAGTTCCGCTTTCGGCACTGAAGGGGTCCCCCGACCCCAACGAGGGACACATGTCGATCACCAGGCGTCACCTGATTCGCAGCGGGATGCTCGGCGCCGCCGGCCTGCTGCTGGCCCCGCGAGCGGGTGCCGGCCGGGCGTGGGCCGCGGCGCCAGCCCCCCAGGCTCGCGCAAAGTCGATCATCCAGGTCTGGCTCTGGGGCGGCCCCTCGCACCTCGACACCTTCGACCCGAAGCCCGCCACCGGCTACGACTACTGCGGCCCGCTCGACAAGCCAATCCCGACCAACGTCGATGGCATCGTCATCGGCGAGCTGCTGCCGCTGCTGGCGAAGCAGGCGGACAAATACTCGTTGATCCGCAGCATGACGCACGGCATCAACGCGCACGAAACGGCCGCCTACTCCGTGCAGACCGGCCGCACGCCCGGCGGTCGCCTCGTCTACCCGGGCATGGGGGCGGTGGTCTCGCTGCTCAAGGGCTACAGCGCCGGCTACATCGGCCTCATCCCGCCCTACGTGGTGCTCACGGAGCTGCAGGGGCGATTCTCGGAGTCCGGTTTTCTCGGGCCGCGCTACGCGCCGTTCGCCACCGCCGGCGACCCGCAGCAGAACCCGTTCGTCGTGCAGGGCGTCATCACGCCCGGCATCTCGGACCAGCGTCAGCGCGATCGCCGCGCCCTCCTCCATCAGCTGGACACGCTCGGCACCGCCCTGAAGGGACAAGCGACGCTCGAGGCGTTCGCGCAGGGCGAGGACCAGGCGTACGAGCTGATTCTCGGCGAGTCGGGGAAGGTCTTCGACCTCTCGCAGGAGAAGGACGAGGTCCGCGAACGATACGGCCGCAACACGTTCGGGCAGTCGTGCCTGGCGGCGCGAAGGCTCGTCGAGCGCGGCGTGCCCTACATCACGATCAACTTCAAGGGATGGGACACGCACAAGCAGCACTTCCAGGCGATGCGCCAGCGCCTGCCGCAGCTCGACAAGGGGCTGGCCGGCCTGCTGCAGGATCTGTCCGATCGCGGCCTGCTCGACAGCACCATCGTCTGGTGCTGCGGCGAGTTTGGCCGGACGCCGAAAGTCCTCTGGGAGCCGCCGTGGAACGGCGGCCGCGGCCACTGGGGCCCGGTGTTCTCCGCGCTCGTGGCGGGCGGCGGGTTCAAGGGCGGGCACGTGGTGGGCGCGTCGGACGGGAAGGGCGAAGAGGTCAAAGACCGGCCGGTCTATCCCGCGGATCTGATTGGGAGCATGTACGAACTGCTCGGCCTCGACCCTGACACGAAGCTGCCGAACCCGGAGGGTCTGGATGTTCGCCTGACGCCCTCGGGCGACGAGCGCCAGGGCCAGGGCGAACGCCTCGCGGAGATCATGTAAACGTGGAGCGGCGTGCGATGAACCGAATGCGATGTTTCCTGGTGACAAGCGTCGTCGTCCTGGTCGCGAGCGCGTCGCTGGCCGCGGCGCAGCAGCAGAACACGCCACACGTGGGCTACGTCTACCCGGCGGGAGGCCAGCAGGGCACGACAGTCCAGGCGAAAATCGGCGGACGGTATCTCGACGGCGTCACCAACGCCCTGGTGTCTGGCCGCGGGATTCGCGTGGAGGTGGTCGGACACGACAAGCCGCTCACGCAGCGGGAGATCACCGATCTCCGCGAGAAGGCGGCCGAGATGCAGAAGACCGCGACGACGCCGGCCGCGCGAAAAGAGATCGCCGACATCCGGATGCGGGTGGGCGAATCGCTCCGGCGAAACGCCAACCAGGGGCTTGCCGAGATCGTCACGCTCGCCGTCACGATCGACGCCGACGCCCAGCCGGGCCCCCGCCAGTTTCGTCTCGAAACCGCGCTCGGCCTGTCGAACCCGCTCGTGTTCTCGGTCGGCCAGGTGCCGGAGTTTCAGGAGAAAGAGGAGAAGAACGCCAAGAGCGACTCGGAACTCCCGATCACGCTGCCCGCCACCGTCAACGGCCGCATCGTCCCCGGCGACGTGGACCGTGCGCAGTTCCCCCTGCGACAGGCGCCGCAGTACATGCCGGGTGATGTCGATCGCTATCGCTTCACCGCGCGAAAGGGCCAGGACCTCGTGTGCATCGTGAGCGCCCGCGACCTGATGCCCTACCTGGCCGATGCCGTGCCCGGCTGGTTCCAAGCCACGCTGACGCTCCTCGACGCAAGCGGCCGCGAGGTCGCCTACGAGGACGGCTTCCGCTTCCAGCCCGATCCCGTCCTGCGCGTGCGCGTGCCCGCCGATGGCGAATACGTGCTCGAAATCAAGGACGCGCTCTACCGTGGCCGCGAGGACTTCGTCTACCGGATCGCCGTCGGAGAGCTGCCGTACATCACCAGCATCTTCCCGCTCGGCGGGTCGGCTGGCGCGAAGACCGTCGTCTCGGTCAACGGATGGAACCTGCAGGCAAACCGGGTGACGATGGATACGACGGGGGCAGAGCCCGGCTTCTACTCCCTCACGGCCGGCGGCGGCAACCTGGCGTCCAACCGTGTGCCATTCGCCGTGGACACGCTGCCCGAGCTGCCCGAGCGCGAGCCGAACAGCGTGTCGAAGCACGCGCAGCGCGTGACGCTGCCGGTCATCGTGAACGGGCGGATCCAGGAACCGGGAGACTTGGACGTCTACAGCTTCCAGGGCCGGGCGGGAGACCAGGTCGTGGCCGAAGTGCGGGCGCGTCGACTCGGGTCGCCGCTCGATTCATCGCTCGAGCTGATGGACGCCCTCGGACGACGGGTGGCGTTCAACGACGACCACGAGGACAAGGGCGCGGGGTTGCTGACGCACCACGCGGACTCGTACCTGGCGGCGACACTGCCCGCCGATGGCACGTATCTGGTGCGGATCGGGGACACCCAGCGACAGGGCGGGCCCGAGTTCGGGTATCGGCTGCGCATCGGTCCGCCTCGCCCGGATTTCGAGCTGCGGGTGGCGCCAGCCGAGATCAACGCGGGCGCCGGGACCAGCGTGCCCGTCACCGTGTACGCGCTCCGACGGGACGGGTTTGATGGCGACATCACCCTCGCCCTGAAGGACGCCTCGGACGGGTTCATGCTGAGCGGAGGCGTCATCCCGGCGGGCCAGGCCCAGGTGCGCGTCACGCTGACCGTCCCGCCCGTCGCGATGAAGGAGTCGGTGAGCGTGAGCCTCGAAGGCCGCGCGGCGGTCCAGGGGCGCACGGTGACTCACCGCGCGATCGCGGCCAACGACATGATGCAGGCGTTCGCGTACCGCCACCTGGTGCCCACCGATGGCCTCCGCGTCTCGGTGATCGCCCGGGGAGCCACCAGGGCGATGGTGCGGGTGCTCGCGCCGCAGCCGGTGAAGATCCCGGTGGATGGCACGACTAGGGTGCGGGTCGCCTTCCCCCTTCCGCGCGCGTTCGAGAAGATCGAGTTCGAATTGAGCGAACCGCCCGACGGGGTGTCACTGCGCGACCTGTCGGTGACCCAGGGCGGAGCGGAGTTCGTCCTGCAGGCCGATCCCGCCAAGGCCAAGCCAGGGCTCCGGGGCAACCTGATCGTCACCGTGTCGGGTGAGCGCGCGCCACAACAGAATCAGCCGGCGGCCGCCCGCCGGCGCCTGCCGCTGGTCACGCTGCCGGCGATCCCGTTCGAGATCACCAGAAAGTAGCCGCCAGCTCGTAGCGGCCCCCGACCGCCGGCCGTGAGGCGGCAGCCGCGGCCCGGTCTGTCGCTCCGGGCTCCGCGTCGGAGGACCTCGCAAGTCGCCCGTCACGCCAGTCCGGACCACGTCCGCCTCTCTCTCTGGCCGGGCTGACGCAGAAGAGTCGGGGCTGACGCAGAGGAGTCGATGCTGACGCAGAGGAGTCGGAAACTGACGCAGAAGGGTCGGTGCTGACGATGAGGAGTCGGTGGGGGACACAAAAACCCGGCGGACAGCCATGCGCGGGGTGTGCCGTGATACACTTTCTGATTGTTTGGATGGACGGCCACAGCCTTATTACCGCCTCATTCGAGGCGGATCGTCAGCAAAGAGGGGATCATCCGTGAACAAGAAGGCATTTAATCCGTTCGAAATGGCGCAGACCCAGTTCGACAAAGTCGCCGACGTCATCAACCTCGACGCGGCCACCAGGGATTTGCTCCGCAACCCGATGCGCGAGTTTTCATTCGCGATCCCGGTTTCCATGGACGACGGCGTCGTAAAGGTGTTTCGCGGCTTCCGCGTCCAGCACAACGACGCCCGCGGCCCGGCCAAGGGCGGCATCCGCTTCCATCCGAACGAGACGCTGGACACCGTCCGCGCCCTCGCTACCTGGATGACGTGGAAGTGCTCGGTGGTCGATATTCCGCTGGGCGGCAGCAAGGGCGGCGTCATCTGCGATCCGCACAACCTCAGCCAGCGCGAGCAGCAGGCGATCTGCCGCGGCTGGGTCCGCCAGATCGCGAAGAACGTCGGCCCGGTCATCGACGTGCCGGCGCCCGACGTGATGACCAACCCGCAGCACATGCTGTGGATGCTGGATGAGTTCGAGGTGATTCACGGCGGCCGGTACCCCGGCTTCATCACCGGCAAGCCGGTGGGCATGGGCGGCTCGCTCGGGCGCACCGAGGCCACGGGCTACGGCCTGATCTTCACCGTGCGCGAAGCGCTCCGCGAGATGGGTCTCAAGCCGGCCGACTGCACCGCGTCGGTCCAGGGCTTCGGCAACGTGTCGCAGTACGCCGTCCGCCTGTACCGGCAGCTCGGCGGCAAGGTCATCTGTGTGGCGTGCTGGGACCAGGAAGACCAGCTCTCCTATACGTTCCGCAAGAAGTCCGGCGTGGACCCCGACGAGTTGATGGGGATCACGGACC
Source organism: Acidobacteriota bacterium (assembly GCA_017883185.1). Taxonomy (GTDB): domain Bacteria; phylum Acidobacteriota; class Vicinamibacteria; order Vicinamibacterales; family Fen-181; genus FEN-299. Next base: position 38 of record JADGOB010000193.1, on the reverse strand, counting down.
ACTTCGGCGGCATCGACAAGGGCAAGGCGAAGACGCTC
>JADGOB010000192.1 GCA_017883185.1 Acidobacteriota bacterium | reverse complement strand
GATGACCATCCCGCTGGAGATCAAGCGGGCGTACACGCTGAAGGGCGTCCCGATGTCGGTGAAGGCCGTGGCGAACGTCAAGATCCGCAGCGACGACACATCGCTGCAGGCGGCCGCCGAACGGTTCCTCGGGATGTCGCACGACCAGATCCAGCGCGTGATCTTCCAGACCCTCGAAGGCCACCTGCGCTCGATCCTGGGAACGCTGACCGTCGAGGAGATCAACAGCGACCGGCAGAGCTTCGCGCAGAAGCTGACGAGCGAGGCGGCGGCGGACCTCGAGAAGATGGGCCTCGGCGTGGACGTGCTGACCATCCAGGAGATCAGCGACGAAGAGGAGTACCTCAACGCGCTCGGCAAGCGGCGGACCGCCGAGGTGAAACGCGACGCGACCATCGGAGAGGCCGAGGCGACGCGCGACTCGAAGATCAAGTCGTCCCAGGCGCTGCAGGAGGGGGAGCGCGCGCGGTTCACCGCGGAGGCCGAGATCGCCCAGTCGCAGCGCGACTTCCTGATTCGCCAGGCGCAGTACCAGGCCGAGGTCGAGACGCAGAAGGCGACGGCCTCGCAGGCCGGCCCGCTCTCGCAGGCCAAGTCGCGGCAGCTCGTCGTCGCCGAGGAAGTGAAGGTCGAGCGGCAACGCACGCAGGAGATGATTGCCGTCCAGGAACAGGAAGTCCTGCGGAGGCAGAAGGAACTCGAGGCCACGGTCATCAAGCCGGCCGAGGCCGAGCGCCAGGCGGCCATCATCAGGGCCGAGGCCACCAAGCAGGCGGCGATCCTCGAGGCCGAAGGCCGGCGCGCCGCGATCATCGCCATGGCCGAGGCCGAGCAGGAGAAGCTGCGGAAGGAAGGCGCCGGGCGCGCGGCCGCCATCGAGTCGGAAGGCCGCGCCGAGGCCGCCAAGGTGGAGGCGATCGGCCTCGCCCAGGCGAAGGCGATCGAGGCGCAGGGCGTCGCCGAGGCCACCGCGATCCTCAAGAAGGCCGAAGCGTGGAAGCAGTTCAACGAGTCGGCGCGCCTGCAGACAATCCTCGAGAAGCTGCCGGCGATCCTCCAGGCGTCCTCGTCGGTGTTCGGCGCCGTGGCGGCGCCCCTCGGCAACATCGACAAGCTGGTGGTGATCGACCAGGGCGGCGGCGGCCCGAACGGCAGCGCGTCGGGCCTCGAGCGCCTGGCCAGGGCCAGCCCGGCCGTCGTCTTCAACCTGGTTCAGCAGCTCGAGGCGCTCGGCCTCAGCCTCCCCGCGCTGCTGCAGCACCTGGGAACGTCCACGAAGGACGCGGCGACGCCGCCGGCCGAATAGCCGCAGACATCTTCCAGGGCCCAGATCGTCACGGTTGAAGCAGGTGTCTGTGGGTCCCCTGGAATCTGTCTCAGTGGAAGTAGTTCGTGTACTTCGACCAGAGGTCCTCGCCCAGCTTCCAGTACGCGTCCACCGCCCCGTTGGCGATGTCGTGCGAGTACTTCGTGAGGAACGCCCTGCCCTTCTGCGGGTCCTGCTGGAGCAGGCGCACCGCCTCCTTTTCGAACGTCGCCTGATCGGCGAACGCCTTCGTCTCGATCGGCTCCCACACCTTCTGGACGTCCTTGACCATGTCCTGCCAGCGCAGCGTGGTCAGCTGGCTCACCTGGCGGTACGCCCACCACGCGCAGTCGCGGCGGAACTTCGCCCGGCCATCGACCATGTAGGACGCGGGCATCTGCGTCATGCCGATATAGAACGGCGTATGGGGAGTCGTCATCGGGTTGTCGTACCCGAGCCACACGACGCCGCCGACCGCGTTCGGCAGCCAGCCGCGCGACTGCGTCACCTGCAGGTAGGTGGCCCGCTTGCAGGCGATGGTCCGCTCCGATGTGATGTTGAACGCGTCCAGGTAATCCGCGCTCATGAACGGGTTGGCAATCGGGTTCTTTGTCACCTTGCCGTCCCGGCCGATCTTGTTCAACGACCGGATCATGTCGAACGGCGTGTCCTGATAGGTGTCGCGGAAGATGTCGAGGACATCCTTCACCGACAGCGTCTTCTCGGCTTTCACCGACAGCGGGTAGTGCTCCGCATTCGGGTCGAGCCTCAGCGATGGCGCGATGCGGCTGAGCGCGCGCCACTCGCGGCGCCGGCTGCCCATGCTGTTCCGCGACCCGTAAACCGTGCAGAACTCGAACGGCTCGCCGCTCTTCGCGCTCCAGTACCCGAGCTGCTCGGCCAGCGAGAACACGTTCTCGGACGCGAGGTAGTGGTCCTTGTCGGTCAGGTTCAGCTTGCGGATGCGCGGGGCGTTGGCCGACACGAACACGTGGTCGTCGGGGATGCGGACGGCCGCCCAGACGGCTCCCTTGTTGCCTTTCCCCGGCCCGAGGATCTCGAAGATCCACGCCTCGTTGGTGTCGGAGAACGTAAACGCTTCGCCCGCGTCGTTGTAGCCGTACTGCCTGGTCAGCTCGTCCGCGATCCGGATCGCCTCGCGCGCGGTCTTCGCCCGCTCCAGCACCAGGCGATACAGCTCGGGGCAATCGATGATCCCCTTGTCGCTCACCAGGTCGCGCTTGCCACCGAACGTCGTTTCGCCGATCGCCAGTTGGTGCTCGTTCATGATCGGGTAGGCGGCGTTCAGGTAGGCGTAGGTCTCGGGCACCTGCGGGATCTCGCCGGTCTCGATCCGCTCCGGGTCGTCCGGCTTCTTGCTCAGTTTCGGCTCGTAGTACACCTTCGCCATCTCGCCGGGCTTGTGTTTCTGATTCGGGACGATGTTCATCCAGGTGCGGTCGCTGGTGCTGTCGCACGAATGCGATGTCATCGTCGATCCGTCAACCGAGGCGGTCTTCCCGACCAGCACGCTCGTGCAGCTTTCGCACGACGGGCAGACGAGGTTCTCGCCGTCCTGTATCTTCGCTGCCGTGCCAGGCAGCACCACGAGTCCGCACACACCGATGGCGATCAACCAGAAATGAAGATGACGCCGCATGCTCTCTCCCTTCCGACGCGAAGAACAACAATTACGACTCAGACAGGCAGCGCGTAACCCCTATTTCCTACTTCAGAAGCTCCGATGTCAGCGTCGCGCCCTGCAGTTGCGGCCGCACGCCGACGAATCTCGCTACTTTCCGGCTGTCCTTGGCCACCCACACCGTGGTCTTCGCGCCATCGTCCGGCGTCGCCATCTCGATCTTGTACGCGTCGAACGTCCCCGCCGGCACCGTCACCGACTCGCTGCCGAGCACCTGCAACTGCACCGTGCGAACCTTCTGCACCTGCACGTCGAAGGTGCGGAACGCAATCTTGTAGCCGGGCGCGAACGGGAGCGTCGCGATCGTCTGGTACACCCCCGGACCGTCGTTGAACAGCTCGCCGCCGATGTCCACGCTGAACGGCCGCGACTGCCCATTCACGAGGAACTGGCCCGCCGCCTTGCCGTCCTTCACGGTGTACTCAATCTGGTTGGGGCCCTGCACCAGCGTCCGCTTCTTCAGCTGCAGCGTCGCCTTGTCAACCAGTGCGCGATCGACGACGCTGCCGCCCGCCGCCGCGCCGGCCGCGGGTGTGGTGGCCGAGTCGGTGATGAGCCACCCCTCGGCGTCTTCCTTGATCTCCGTCGTCACGGCCATCTCGCGCACCTGGCCGCCGAGCGAAATCGTCGCGCGATAGACCCACGTCCCTGGCGTCAGAGCCACGGCCGGTTTCGGCGTCGTCAATGCGGGGCCCGACACCGGCAACGTCACCGTCACCGTCTTCGGGTCCACGGTGATTTCCTTCAGCCGCGCGGCTACCTCGGGCGGCATCGTCTCCTGGTAGCGGCCGCCGAGGAACTTCGCGAGGAACTTCTCTGCCGCGGCGAACGTCGCCATGTTGTTCACGGGCCGTGCGAAGCCGTGCCCTTCGTCCGGCGCGACGATGTACTCGACCGGGAACCCCCGGTCGCGAAGCGCGACCACGATCTGGTCCGATTCCCGCTTGTTGACGCGTGGGTCGTTGGCGCCCTGGATGACGAGCAGCGGCGTCCTGATCTTCGCGGCCGAGTTGAGGGGCGATTGCCGCTCCAACTGCGCCTTACCCGCGGGCGTGCCCGGATCGCCCATGCGCTCGTGAAACACCTTGCGGCCCGCCTCCCAGTACGGCGGAATCGAATTGAGCAGCGTGATCAGGTTCGACGGGCCGACGATGGACACGCCAGCCGCGTAAGTATCCGGCGTGAACGCGACACCGGCGAGCGTGGCGTACCCGCCGTAGGACCCGCCCATGATCCCGACATGTTTCGGGTCGGCGATGCCCTCGGCCACCAGGTGCTTGACACCCCATGTGAGGTCGTCCTGCATCTTCTCGCCCCACTGCTTGTTCCCCGCGTCGAGGAACTTCTTGCCGTAGCCAGTGGACGCGCGGAAGTTCGGCTGCAGCACCGCGTAACCGCGGTTGGCGAGGAACTGCGGGAAGGCGCTGTAGCCCCAGCCGTCGCGCGCCCACGGCCCGCCGTGCGGGAAGACGATGAGCGGGAGGTTCTTCGCCGGGATGCCCTTCGGCAGCGTCAGGTAGGCGGGGATCTCGATGCCGTCCGATGACTTGTAGCGGATGGCCGTCATCGGCGCCAGCGCCTCGCGCGGCAGCTTCTCGCGGATCCGGTACTGGAGCGTCAGTGCCTTCGTCTGCCGGTCGAACAGGTAGGTCGAGCCCGGGTCTACGTCGCTCGACGCGCCGACGATGAAGAGGCGCTCGTCGGCGGTGGACGAGCCCATGCCGATCTCGCGGCCGGGAAGCTTCGACTTCAGGAGGTTGTAGTCGGCCTCGTAGGCCTTGTCCTTCCAGTAGATGCGCTGCTTCTCGTCCACATAGGTCGTGGCGATGAGGTCGTCGGTCTTGTCCGAGAACGCCGCTGAACCAAAGTCCACGCGGTTCATGGGGTCGGCTTCGACCAGTTCCTCCTTCGCCGTCTCGACGTCGAGGAGCACCAGCCGCGCCAGATCCGCCGCGCCCTTGTTCGTCTCGAAGTAGACCCGCTTGCCGTCCTTGTGGAACCGGACCGGGCCGCACGACTCGAACACGTTGCAGGTGTAGATCTTCGTGAACTTGTCGTCGGGGTCGGCGCGCAGCACCTCGGTGTCGCCGTTCTCGGGCGAGCGGGTGACCAGGCGGAGCTGATCCTTCAAGTCGAAGACGAATCCCGTGATGCGCTCGGTGTTCTTCGAAACCAGCGTTCGCGCCCCCGTCGAGATCTTCACCTTGTAGAGGTCGTGCCACGCCGGGTCGCGGTCGTTCAGGCCGACGAAGATGGCGTCGGGATCGCTCTTGGGCACGGCGAACAGCTGGGCGCGGACGTTCTTGGCCTCGGTGAGGTTTCGCGCGGCCGGAACCTCGGCGCCGGCGGCCGGCGCGTCGGCCGGGTTCACCGCGTAGACGTTGTAGTTCTCGTTCCCGCCCTGATCCTGGACGAACAGGATGTACTTCGCGTCGCGCGACCAGAAGTAGCCGGGGATGGGCCGCTTCGTGTCGGCGGTGATCGGGCGCGCCTTGTCGAATGGCTCCTCGGTGCGCTTCACCCAGATGTTGCGCGTGCCCTTGAACGGCTTCATGAAGGCGATGAACTTGCCGTCGGGCGAGATCTGCGCACCGGCGATCTCGGGGTCGCCGAAAAACTGATCGCGGTCGATGATCGGCGGCAGCCCAGGCGTAGCGGCCAGCGCGGGCCTGGCCTGCCGTGCGGAGGCGGCCGGGCTCGCAGGCTGCTGTGCGGCTGGCGCGGCAGGCTTGGCCTGTGGCGCGGGGGCGGCCGGCACGGCCGGCTTCGCCGCGGTCGTCTGCGCGACGGCCGGCGCCACCAGCGCGGCTAGGGTAACGAGGACGATGGCGAGGACGAGGGGCAGTCGGCGTCTGTGCATGTGAAGCTCCCAGGGCGAATCGGGTGGAGATGAACGGCTCATATTACTACGGCGGCAGGGTCCGGGCGGCGCGTCCTGCCCGCCCGGACCCTGCATGTGGCGCCGGCCTCCATGTGGCAGGGCCTCGGTGCCGGCGGCCTTCCATGTGGTCCTGGCCGCCGCTGCATTCCGTCCTCGATGCGTCGCCGTGATCGGGCGGCGGACCACTTAGTCCTTCGATTCATGAATTCGGCGACGAATTTATTCACTCAGGACTTAGTGCTGAGCGAGCATTTTTCACCGGATCGCCTCGCAAGAATACGCAACCGTAATTGCGAGTCGAAGCACTTAGGCTGCGTTGCCGTCGGCCGCGCGCGCCAGGGCGTGGCGGGCCGCGAGTTGCGCGCAGCGTCGCCGCAGGTGCAGGCTGTCGTAGAGCGCCTGCCGGTCGCCGTCGGTCGCGCGCACTGCTGCTCGCGCGGGCGGCGCCGGATTCGTCGCGACCGCCGCTGGCCAGTTGCTGCTCTGCGGCGCAACAACCCGCCGGACACTGTCCTTGAGCGCGCGGTAGCACTGGAAGCAGAGGCGGTGCATCCGGTCCGCCTTCACGTCGCCCCTGTAGCGAAACAACGCCTGGTGGTGGCCGCATCCTTCGCAACAGGATCGACGTTCCCGCTTCCAGGCCTCCGTGCGATGCCCGCGCAGAGCGCCGGCCTGGTTGGCCGTTTCCCGGCCAAGGCGGAGTGATTCTTCGATCGACCCGGCCCACAGGTCATGGTCGACCGCGACGGCGCGATTGGCGATGCTCATGGAAAGAGCGTACGGCCGGGGGTGGACAGGAGAGGTCACACCGCCGATGGTTGTTTTCGAGAGCGAAGCCTGCGGTGAAATGAGGTCGGGGGCGAAGTCGCGAGTCCGACAGTGAGCGAAGTGGGCGAAGTCGTGGGTCCGAAACCAAGGGTGTTGTGGTAGACTATTTTTCTTGTCCACGCCTCCCGGCGCGGACCAGTTTGCTTCACGCCTGGCCGGCGTAGCTCAGTTGGTAGAGCAGCTGATTCGTAATCAGCAGGTCGCGGGTTCGAGTCCCATCGCCGGCTCCATCAAATCAACAACTTACAGCCACAAGCCGAACGCCACTAGTCCAATAGGTGGCACATAGGTGGCAAGTCGCACCGACTTGGGCGTGACGACTTGGGCGGGTAGGTGGGACGGCTGTGCGTGGCGCGCTGGAGCGCTCCGGCCACAACCGCCAAGTTCCTGAAGAACGGAAGAACGCAAGCGAAGACCGGCTGCGGCGCAGAATGGAATGTCGTCGGTCCGCAGCGTTCGCGTTGGCAACACCG
>JADGOB010000191.1 GCA_017883185.1 Acidobacteriota bacterium | reverse complement strand
GGCTCAAGAACATCGGGATCGGGTTCGAGAAGGCGTACGTGGTGCCCGTCGAAACGGGACGTGGATGCGCCTACGGGTGCGAGTTCTGCACCGTCACCGGGTTCTTCGGGCGACAGCTTCGTTTCCGGTCGAACGAGAGCGTCATCGCCGAGCTCCTGGCGCTCAAGCGCCGTGCGGCGCGGGAGCACGCGCTCGTCAGTGCCTTCTTCATCGACGACAATTTTGCCATCAACCGGGACCGCCTGAAGTCGCTCCTCCGCGACATGATTCGGCTGGACGCCTGCCTGCCCTGGGTCGCCCAGATCAGCGTCAACCTGCTGGACGATCCTGAATTGATCGAACTGATCGGGTCGAGCGGCGGGCGCTTCATCTTCATGGGCCTCGAATCAGTGAACGTGGACAGTCTGAAGGGTGTTCGCAAGTCGTTCAACAAGCCGGCCGAGTACGGCCGGGCGCTCGAGCGGCTGGCCAACTACGACGTCTACGCCATCACGTCGTTCATCGTCGGCCTCGAAGACGATCGGCCGGGAACCGCGGCGCTGATCGACGCCGAGTTGTCGACGTGGCCGCCTGTGCTGCCGGTGTTCGGGCTGCTCACGCCGTTTCCGGCCACGCCGCTTTACGAGCGGCTCGCGGCCGCGGGCCGGCTGATCAACTCCCGGCACTGGCTTCGGATGGTCGCGTTCAAGGCGACGTTCAGGTTCGCCCACTTCACGCCGGACGGGGCTGAGGCGGAGGTACGCGAAGCCTGGCGGCGGGCTTACCGTCCGGGGATGTTCGCGGGTACGCAGCGATGGCTGGTCGCCAACGGCAAGTCCTTCGAGACCCAGGTGACGTTCCTGGTGGCGCGGCTGATCTTCCGCGGGATCTATTTCCAGCAGGGGACAGTGTGGTCGTGGATTCGCGTGCTTGCTTCGAACAGCCCTACCACCGCCAGGATCGTGTGGCGCCGCCTGTTCTCGAAGGACGCAGAGTCGGTCTCGGCGCCTGCAGCCAAACCTGCTGATGCCGCCGCTGTGCTGCGGGACGCCGGCGCAGCGACCCGTCTTGCGGGCGGTCTGTAACAACTCCGCCGCTCAAGATCTTTGCAATAAACGCGCGAGAGCTCCGCAAGAGACCCGCGAGATCCCGCACTCGAACATCGTCTCCCACACAGGCGTCGTCGCCCCCTACATCGCCGACACCGACTACCTGTTCTCCGCGCAGGCCTCTGTCACGATCGGAGGCGTTCACGAGTGACCCGACCAACCTGTTCCCCCATCCTGGTGTTCCCGTAATTCTGGGGTTCCGCAACGGCCTCAGTCGGTATATGCTGCGCCAGACCTGGCCACGGAGACGCGAGGAACAGGAGACATCATCATGCGTTTCGGCACGTTCCGACGAGGGTTGTCAGCGGCAAGTTTCGCGGCATTGTTGTTGGTCGTCCTGCTCTGCGCAGGCTGCAGCAAGCAGGCGCCCGTCGCGGCCGGACCCCGGCTGACCGGCGACTGGGATTACTACCGCATGCTGGGGGCCGCGCCGAACGGCGGGTTCGAGGCGCGCCGCCGGTTCGGCTTCGCGCATTTCGAGGGCCCGTCCGTGCAAGGCGCGTGGCTGCGACGCCGGAGCGGCGACCCGCTTGAGACGATCGAGGCCCTTGAGCTGACCGGTGACAACCTGGTCCTGCGGCTCAGTCGCGATCGCATCATCAAGGGGACGATCAAGGGCGACACCATTGTCGGCCAGATGCTCCAGGGTACAAGGCCGATCGACCGCGTCTGGCTCATAAGGCGCAGCAGCCCCATTGCCTGGGAGCCGAACTACGCGCTCTGGCCCGGCCCGGTGTCCGAGCCGACGTTCGCGGTCAAGGTCGATCCGGCCGTGCCCATGAAGGCGCGTGACGGCACGACGCTCATGAACTACGTGGCCAGGCCGGTCGGCGACGGCCCGTTCGGCGTCGTTCTGGAACGGACGCCCTACCTGCGCACCGACAAGACGAACGGCGAGTTCTGGGCGTCGCGCGGCTACATCTACGTCAAGCAGGACGTGCGCGGCCGAGGCGGCTCCGACGGCGTCCTGGACATGAACGCCATGCAGGAGCAGGACGGGTACGACGCCGTGGAGTGGGCGGCGGCCCTGCCGGGGAGCAACGGGAAGGTCGGGATGATCGGCCGCTCGAACCCCGGGCTCTACTGCTGGTATGCGGCCATCGCCCATCCACCTCATCTGGCCACGATCGCGCCCGCTGTCGCGACGGCTGACCCGTTGCGGCTCGTGCCGTACATCGACATGGTGTTCTCGCCGACGATCGTCCCGTGGCTCTGCCTGACCGCGGTGAAGGAGACGATGTCGGATGTCAGCAACGTGGACGAGGTCCGGGCGTTCAACCACCTGCCGGTCATCGAGAGCGCCGAACTGGCCGGGTGCCCGCGGCCGCAGTTCTGGAACGACTGGTTCGACCACCAGAAGGACGATGACTACTGGCGGGCGCTCAGCATCGAACGCCGCATCGACAGGGTGACGGTGCCGGTGCTGGGGATCGCCGGCTGGCACGACGACGCGCGCGGGACCATCCGCAATTACACGGCGATGAGCAAGCTGCCGCATCATCCCCTGCACCACGTGGTCATGGACGCCAGCTCCCACAAGGGCGTCGACTACGTCAACGGCGACTTCGGTCCCCAGGGGCGCATCGACCACCGGGCCCTTCAACTCCGGTGGTTCGACCACTACTTGAAGGGGATCGCGAACGGCGTCGACACCGAGGCGCCGCTGAACTTCTTCATCATGGGCGACAACGCCTGGCGGCAGGAGAAGGAGTGGCCGCTGGCCCGGACTGTGTGGACGGATTTTTATCTCCGGCAGGGAGGCGTGCTGGACACCGTCGCTCCCAAGAGCGAGCCCGCCGACGAGTACCGGTACGATCCCGGAGACCCCACGCCGTACCTCGTGGACGCCAGGGAACTGGAGCTGAACCTCAACGAGGACTACCAGACGGTTCACGCGACGCGCAAGGATCTCCTGACCTATACGACTGCGCCGCTGGAGAAGGCCGTGGAGATCACGGGCCCGATGTCGGCCACGCTGTATGCGGCGACCGATGCCAAGGATACGGACTGGAACGTCATGATCCTGGACGTCTACCCTGACGGACGGGCCATGCACATTCAGGATGGTGTGGCCCGGGCCCGGTTCCGCAACGGCTTCGACAAGCCCGCGCTGCTCAAGCCGGGGGAAATCAATCGATACGACATCGACCTCTGGGCCACGGCGATGGTGATTCCTGCGGGCCACCGCATTCGGGTGACCGTCGCCTCTGCGGGATTCCCCAAGTACGACCGCAACCTCAATACGGGGGGGGACAACGAGCGGGACACAAAGTTCGTCGTGGCTCAGCAGCGGATCTTCCACGACGCGGCGCACCTGTCACGAGTGCGGCTGCCCATCATTCCGCGCTAGCCACGTTTCGGGAGCGGATCGTTCGCCGGCGCACGTGAGAAGATCGGCGATTTTCTGCTCTCGATGACGTTCAGGCGATAGTGACGCCAGGCCCGATTCCTGAAGTCGGGCTTGGCGTCTTCAGCCTTCCATCCAAGACCCACTTGCAGGGACTTCGGCACTGCGAATGCAGATACACTCTGCGCGGGGAACTGGCGCGGGGTCAGCCAGTGAGGCGGTCGCCTGCCCGCGCCAGACGATTCTCGCCGGAGGAACATGCGATGAAGCAGACACTGAAGATCGGTTACGGCGTGATCGCGATTGCGGCGGCGTGTGTGCTGGTCGTCGGCTTCTCCACTCGCGCCGTGCAAGCCTTGGGCGGCCAGCAGAAGGCTCAGGCGGTCGCTGCCGAGTACCCGAAGGTGGACGCGAGCTTCCTGAGCGCCCTCGAGTGGCGCTCGATCGGCCCGGCTAGAGGTGGCCGCGCGCCGGCTGTCGCCGGTGACCCGGATAATCCGCTGGTCTTCTACATGGGCACCGCGCATGGCGGCGTGTGGAAGACCACCGACGCCGGCGGCCACTGGAGGAATATCACGGACCGGTTCTTCAAGCTGGACTCCGTCGGCGCGCTCGACGTGTCACGCAGCTACCCGCAGATCATCTACGTGGGAACGGGCGAAGGGAACGCCTACCAGCACACGACCCCCGGCGACGGCGTGTGGAAGTCGACCGACGGCGGCAACACGTGGACGCACGTCGGTTTGGAGAAGACGCGTCATATCGTCAGACTCTTCATCCATCCGACTAATCCCGACATCGTGTACGTGGCGGCCAGGGGAGACATCTACGGCACCAACCCTGATCGCGGCGTGTTTCGAACCAGGGACGGCGGCAAGACGTGGGAGCGGGTGCTGTACAAGAGCGACAAGGCGGGCGCCATCGGCCTTTCGATGGACCCGACCAACCCGAGTGTGCTGATCGCCTCGCTCAACGAGTACGCGCGGCTGCCGTGGGACGAGGTGAGCGGCGGGCCGGACAGCGGCATCTACAAGACCACCGACGGCGGCAGCACCTGGACGGAGATCACGCACAACCCGGGACTCCCGAAGGGAATCATCGGCAAGAGCGTGCTGGCGATCTCGCCCGCGCAACCCACCCGCTACTATGCGTTGATCGAGGCGGACACCGGCGGTCTCTATCGGTCCGACGATTCCGGGGCGACATGGAAACGGGTGTCGAACGACGTCGCCCAGCTGTTCAATCCGATGATGTATATGGAGATCAGCGCGGACACCGGCAACGCGGACACCGTGTACGTGCTGTCGCAGGCGTTGTACAAGTCGACCGACGGCGGCGCGACATTCGCAGTCCAGCCGATGCACCACGCCGACCATCACTCGCTGTGGATCGACCCGAAGAGCCCGAAGCGGATGATCGACGGGGGTGACGGCGGCGGCTCGATCACGCTCGACGGGGGTCTTTCGTGGTCGACCGTCGACAACCAGCCGACCTCCGAGCTGTTCAGCCTCGCCGTCGACAACCAGGATCCCTACTGGCTGTACGCGGCGCAGAACGACAACTCGCATATCGCCCTTCCGAGCCGCAGCGACAGCGGCGCGATCGGCTGGCCCGATGCGATCGACATCGCCGGCGGCGAGGGCGGGCGCACGGCCGTCAAGCCCGACGGCAGCGTCGTCTACGCGTGCGATCGCACCTCGATGGTCCGCTGGGACAGGAGAACGAGGCGGACGCTCAACATCAGCGTGTGGCCGGAGAACGAGTTCGGCAACCGCGAGAAGGACGTGAAGTATCGCTTCTACTACACGTTCCCGGTCATGGTCTCACCGCATGACCCCAACACGATCTACACGGCGGCTCAATACCTCTTCCGAACGACGAACGAAGGGATGGCCTGGGAGAAGCTCAGCGGGGATCTCACGCGCAATCGGCAGGACAAGATGCAGGACCTGATCGGCAGGCCGCTGACCACCATCGAGTCGTCGCTGTTCTACGTCAGCACGATACGCACGATCGCCGAGTCGCCGATCAAGAAAGGCGAGCTGTGGATCGCTACCGACGACAGCACCGTGCAGATGTCTCCGGACGGCGGAAAGACCTGGAAGAACGTCTCGCCGCCCGACCTGCCCGAGTGGACCACGATCCTGGCGCTCGACGTGTCGAAGCACGCTCCCGGCACGGTCTACCTGGCGGGCGAGCGGCACCGGGTGAGCGACCTCGAGCCGTACCTCTACAAGACCACCGACTACGGCAAGACGTGGCAGAAGATCACCAGCGGGATTGCCGCGCCGTCGTTCACGTATGTGGTTCGTGAGGATCCGGTCCGGCCGGGACTGCTGTTTGCCGGCACGGAGACCGGTGCGTACGTCTCGTTCGACGCGGGCGCCTCCTGGCAGTCGTTGCGTCGCAACATGCCGCCGGTGTCGGTGAACAACATGCTCGTCAAGGACGACGACCTCGTGGTGGCCACCGCCGGGCGCGGCTTCTGGATTCTCGACAACATCAGCGCGCTTCGCCAGATCACGCCGGCAGTCACCTCGGCTTCGGCACACCTGTTCAAACCGGAGCCGGCAATCCGACGGGCCGGGGGACGGGGCTTCTTCCGGGAGGGCGGCAGGTTCCCGGGAGTTCAGTACTCCAGCGGCTCGGGGATGAGCGTCGCCTTCCAGGACCTGCCGGGGCCGGACGGCGTTGTGCGGCCGACGTACCTCGATGGCGGGCAGAATCCTCCGGCAGGGGCGGTGATCGAGTACTACCTGAAACAAGTGCCCACGGAGGCTGTCACCCTGTCCATCGTTGACGCGAAGGGCCAGGAGATTCGGCAGTTCTCGAATCAGACGAAGGGCGGGCCGCGACTGCCGGCGCGGGCCGGGACGAACCGGTTCCTCTGGGACATGCGCTATCCGGCGGCGCGCGTTGGCGACAGCACGGTTCCGTTGCCGTCGATGTCGGCGCCGCGGTCGTCGCCTCCGCCGGCGCTGCCGGGACGGTACACGGCGCGCCTGACGGTCGGGTCGGAGCGCTACGAACAGCCGCTGGAGGTTCGCCGGGATCCGAACACCGGCGTGACCGACGCGGACTTGCAGGCGCAGTTCGACCTGGCCCTGCAGGTCCGTGAGAAGCTGTCCGAGGTGAACGACGGCGTGAGGCGGGTGCACGAGGCGCAGCAGAAGGTTGCCAAGATCGAGCAGGGCACTTCGGGCGCCGCGCCCCAGGTAGCGGCGGTCAAGGAGAAGCTGCGCACGATCGAGGGCCTGCTCACACGGATCCCGGGCAGGAACCCGCTCTACCTGCCGCCCAAGGCGCTCGACAACAAGCTGGCCGCTTTCTCGTCCCAGGTCGCCGGGCGTGAGGCGCGCCCGACCAAGCAGATGTACGACGTGTTCGCGTACCTGTCGCAGGGCGCGGACGACGCGCTGCGGCAACTCGCTGGTGTCATCGACAAGGACCTGCCGGCGTTGAGCAAGTGAACCCGGCCGCCGCCGAGGGGCGCCCCGGCGCCCCTCGGCTCGGCGGACACACCCTCCAATCAACGACACGTCCGACGAGGTTTGCGCTCGGCAGACCTGCTTTCAGCAGGCCGCGGTCGAGATCCGCGCGGCGAATATAATGGATCCTGAGGACTCGGCCCCGATCGATGTCGGAGGACCCATACAAACCCGGCCGCCACGATGGTTCAGGTGAACGGCTGACAGAACTGAGATAGAACTGGTCGACCATGTCGTTGAGCGGATCGATGCCACGCGCATCGACCTGCTGGACCACTGAGATCGGAGGGGGATCGTGATC
>JADGOB010000067.1 GCA_017883185.1 Acidobacteriota bacterium | reverse complement strand
CGACCCTTCTGCGTCAGTTCCGACCCCTCATCGTCAGCACCGACCCTTCTGCGTCAGTTCCGACTCTTCATCGTCAGCACCGACCCTGATGCTCAGCGCCCGGCTGCGGGTTTCCAGGCGGCGAACATCCAGATCGCTCCCGACAGCGCCACCACCACGGGCATGATCAGGACGGCGTTCGACAGTCCGACGTGATCCGAGACTACGCCAATCACGAGCGGCGCTGCGGCATCTCCCAACAGGTGGATCACGAAGATGCTCACCGCCATCGCGGTCGCGCGGATCGCCACCGGCACGACGGTGACAATCACGACGTTGATCGGGCCGGTGCTGAGAAAGACCATGAACTCGGCGACGAGGAGCGATGCCAGGAAGATCCTCGGCTCACGCGCGGTGAAGGCCACCCAGGAAAACGGAATGGCCAGCAGCATCGACACGCCAGACAGGTACAGGTGAGCCTGGCGTATGCGAGGCGCGAGCATGTCCGCCAGATAGCCGCCGAGGAACGTGCCGCTGATGCCGGCCACGACGGTGACCACTCCAACCATGAAGTTCGCTTCGGTGAGAGACATCCCGCGCTCGCGGTTCAGGTACGACGGCACCCAGAACGACATCCCGCCCACGGCGAACGTGTACGCGGCGTAGCCGAGGACGGCCAGTACGTAGTCGCGGTTGCGGCCCAGCAGGAGGAGCGACTGTACATAGCTACCCGCTTCCGCCGGCACCGCGGCCGGGGGGTCGTTGATCCCGCGAGGCGGATCGGGAGCGGTGAGCGTGAGGAGCGCCAGCAGGAGCCCCGGCAACCCCACGGCAAAGAACGCCGCGCGCCAGCCGAACTGGTGTTCGATCGCGCCGCCGAGGAGGTAGCCCACCGCGCTGCCCACGGGGATCGCCAGGTAGAAGATGGCGAACACGCGGCCGCGCCGGTCCGGCGGGTAGTAGTCGGAGATCAGCGCCGGCGAGATCGCCGCGTAGGACGCCTCGCCCACGCCAACCGCGCCGCGCGCCGTCAGCATCTGCCCGAGATTGCGGGCGAGACCTCCGCCCGCGGTGGCCAGGCTCCAGATGGCGACGCCGATGGCCATCAGCCTGGTCCGTGAAAAACGATCGCCCATCCAGCCGAAGACGGGCGACGTAAAGAAGTACGAGACGAGAAACGCGCTGCCGAGAAAGCTGAGTTCCGTGTCGGTGAGCGAGAGCGCCTCCTTGATGCGGGGCGCGACGGCGGGCAGGATGTACCGGTCGATGTAGTTGACGAAGTTGAGCAGCGTCATCAGCCCGAGGCCGTATGCCGCTGCTTGCCGAGTGAGTCCCGATTTGCCGGTCACCGCTTCGTTGGCCATGCTGCCCTACCTTGAATCGATGGGATTCACAAGGTTACATAGCCAGCGACAAAAGTCACGCCGGCGGACGAGCAGGGGCGATCGTACGAACCGGCCGCCCCGCTCCACCTATCGACTACTGCAACGCGACGGTCTTCGTGGCCTTCCCGGCCTTCAGGGACTGGTAGGCAACGGTCAGCTCTCCCTTGCCCGACACCAGGAACTCGAACTCGATCTTCCCGTTGCCGGGAACCTGGAGGAACTGCACCTCGGGGCGATAGGGCTTGTACGCCACCGTCTCGATGGGCATGCCGCTCACCTTGCCGCCCGCGATCACCTTCACGCCGGCACCCGACACCTCGAGCGTGTCCTGGGGATGGATCTTCCGCTGAATCGCGTTGTAGGTGAGCGAGGGAATCGACCCCGCGTTGACCACCCGCACGCGCACCTTGTAGAGGTCGGCATCCACCTTTTCCGGCGCCAGCACGTCGAGCGTCACGCTCGGCGTCTGCGCGGCGGCGAACAGCACGGCCGACGCGTTGCGGTGGACGAGGTCCGTGAGCATGAACGGATGCGGCAGCCGGGAACTCATCTTCACCCAGCCGCCAATCTCGACCTCGCCGAACTGCGGGTGCTTGAACGCCTTCCACGGCCTGTAGAGATCGCCCTGCGTGACGTAGTCGTTGAACTTCAGGCGCTCACGCTCCCGGTCGTTGTTGCCGCCCATTATGTCCATCACGTCGGCCGGCGGCTGCGCGGGCGCGCCAGGCTTCGGCGGCGGCCGGTAGGATTCCGTCTCGGTGACGAACAACTCGCCCACGAAGCTGTAGGCGCCGACCACGTTGTCGGTGAAGTCGGTGAAATCGCCGTACGTCGGGTACAGGTCCTTCCAGGACACGAGGTACCGATAGCCAGGCACGATCTTCTCCACATTCCTGCCAAGGATGTCGTAGACGCCGGTGTCAGCCGGGTTCATCGGCTCCTCGGCCTTCGTGCTCGGCCCGCGCAGGTACATCCCCCCGTTGTTGTGGAAGGCGAAGACGACGATGATATTCGGGCGGTCCACCAGGTACTTGGCAATCGCACGCAGGCCGGACGCCTCGAACGGATAGTCGCCGGAACCGGCCTGCACGTAGGGCGGCGCCCAGTTGATGCCCCAGTTCCGGTTGCCGTCCACGTACCCCTCGCCGTCCTCGTTCACGCGGCCGTCACCGTCGTTGTCGATCCCTTCCTCGCCGAGGATGGTCCACTCGCCCTTCTCGCCCGGCTTGATGCGGATCATGAGCCGCGGGTCTTCCGGATCCGTCCTGTACTGGCCGAACGGGTCCTTGCGCCGCATCGTGCAGATGTTGCCGTCGCCGTCGAGGTCGTCGGCCGGATCTTCGTCGATGAGCCCGTCGCGATCGTCATCCTTCGGGATCCGGAAGCTGCGATTCGAGCTGGGATCGTTCGGGTCGCTGAAGAAGTGATACCGGCCGTCCACGTTGACCGACGGGATGACGTAGAACGCGTTGCGGTCCACGGCTTTCGTCATCTGATCGTTTTGCCCGTAGGCGGTGAGCAGGCGGTTCAGCAGCGACAGGCACACCTCGCCCGCCTGGATCTCGTTGCCATGGATGTTGCCGTCCACGTAAACGCCCGGCTTGTCGAGCGCGGCGCCAGTCTTCGGATTGTTGACGGTCATCGCCCAGATGTCGCGCCCCTCTTCGCTCTTACCGACGACGTCGATCGTCGTCAACTGCGGGTAGGCGGCGTGAAGCACGCGGAGCGCTTCGCCGACCTGCTCGTAGGTGTAGTAGTGATCGAAGCGCAGCGGGACCGTGATCTTGTCGGTGGTGACGCCGAGCGGAGTGGCGGCCGCCTTCGCCGGCTGCGCGGTGGCTCCCGCCTTCACCGGCTGCGCCGGCTTCGGCGTGGCTGACGTCGGCGTGGCTGACGTCGCCGTGGCTGGCGGGGCCTGCCCCTGGAGCGCCAGCGAGGAGGACGCGACGAGCGCCGCAAGCGTGATCGTGCCAACCCAGTGCAGCTTCCTCATTTCGCACCTCCCGGCCCGCCGGCCAGGTTCATAAACTTCACGTCCACGCCGGCATTGGCCGATTCGAGCACCACCTCGAAACCCGGCACTGCGGGCGCCTGCACCAGCCATTCCAGCTTGACGCTGCGTCCGCCGTCGATGGCATTGATCGTCGTCCGCTTCTTGCCCGACAGGAACGTCACACCTTTCAGGTTGTCCTTCGTGGCCAGCGTCACGACGGCCGGCGGCACGTGGAGGTTCTTCTTGCCCATCGCGGTGGGGAACGGCAAGTAGCCGGCGTTCTCGACCCACACCGTGACGGCATAGATACCGGCGCCCTTCGGCTGCACGTCACTCTTCAGGATGCTCAGCCGCGGCAGTCTCTCGGCCAGCTTCAGCACCCACGGCACCTGGCCGTCGAGCAGCGTCTTGACCATCGAGGCCGGCGGCGTCGTGTCGGCGAACGGGACCATCCCGCCAAGTTCCACGTCGCCCAGCGTGGGGTGCTTGTACGGCGTCCAGTTGACGTAGCCCTTGCCCTGCAGCTCCTTGTCGCTGAATGCGAGCAGCGCCTTCTGCTTCGGGTCGGCGCCGGTCGTATCCTTCGGCTTCGGCATCTGCTTGAGCATGCCCGCCATCTGCTTGGGCGTCATCTTGCCCGATTTGACGCCCTCGAGGAGCATCGCCGGCTTGATGCTGTCGGGCGCGCCGACCTCCTTCAGGAACGCCGCGATCTTCGTTTCGCCGAGCGCGACAAACGCGTCCGACGTCATCGCTTCGAGCGACTCGGGCGTAATACCCGTCTTCTCCTTCTCATCCGACTTCACCTCGGGCAGCGTCCAGAGATCCATCGTGAAGGTCGGGACGCCCAGGTGGTAGTACGACCACAGTTCGAACGAGCCGTCCTTCGGCTGTGGCGGGTCGAGGCGCTTGCCATCGAGCTTGCCGGCCTTGAGGAATTCCTTGTACTTGTCCGACAGTTCCTTGTAGAACTTCAGGTCCTCGTCCATCGGGTTGACGACAGCGCCGAGGCCGAGGAACGAGGCGACGATTCCCTCGGTAATCTCGAACCCCGGCGGCGCGAGCGGCCGGATCAGCTCGACGATCTCCTTCATCGTGTAGGTGCGGCCAGGGTCGGCGCCGAAACGGGACGCCATCTGCTCGGGGATCTTGATCGCGGTGGCGTCGAAGCTGCCCTGCCGCCCGCCGGCCGGCGGTTGCAGGCACATGTTGGTGGCGCCGAACGCGAACGTCATCGCGATCTCCGGGTGGTCGATGGCGAACTTCATGATGCCGAACGTCTCCGGCTCGCTCCCGGGCCATCGGCCGCCGGTGGCCGTCCACGGGTGGAAGAGGTGAGGGAAGGTGATGCCGATGTTGGCGCCGCCCGGGCCGTCCTCGTTGTAGTCGCCGTCGCCGTCGTTGTCGGTGCCTTCCGAGTAGAGCTTGTAGACGCCCTTTTCACCCTTGGCCGGGTCGGCCTTGCGCATCAGGCGAGGCTCACCCTCCACGCTCATCCACTCGCCTGCCGGGTCCTTCACGCGCATCTCGGTGACGAGACCGTTGCCATCCAGGTCGTCGGGGCCGTCCTCGTCAACCTGGTCGTCCATGTCGTCGTTCCACTTGCTGGCATTGCGCTCGTCGGCGATCAGCGGCTTGCGGAAGTAGCGGGTGGCCGCATCGGGATTGCCATTCGGCAGGATGAACCAGGTGAGCGACTTCGTGGCGCTGGCGTCGGCGAGCACCCGGTCGGCGAGCGACAGGGCCGCCTCCGAGGACAACGGCAGCACCCCCTCCATGTTCGCGACCACGAACATAGCCGGCCGCTTGCGGATCTTCTTGCCGACGTCCGGGCCGATCTCGAGAACCGTGAGGTCGATCCCGCCGGGGCTCGTGGCGATCCGGTGCAACGCGGTCGCCGCGGGGTTCGCCTTGTTGATGGTGATGAGCGCGGCGTTGGCCTCCTGCGGAGAGTGGTAGCGGTCGAAGGCGACGGGCGGCGGGGCAGGCGAGACCGGTTTCTGGGCCTCGATGACGACGCCCGCGCCGATGACCGCGACTGCCAGGACCGCCAGCAGCCATCCGCGGCCCGAAGTGATACTCATGGATCCTCGCTTATGAATGATTCAGCAGATACCCCCCGACCTTGGTTCGATCCGTTTCAACACTACCACTGTCTCGACATGCGCCGTGTGAGGGAACATGTCGATCGGCTGCACGCGCTCGAAAATGTAACTTGCCCCCGGCACCCCGGCGAGATCGCGGGCGAGGGCGTCAGGGTTGCATGACACGTAGACGATTCGCGCAGGCCGGAGCGTGTGCACAATCCACTCGAGCACGTGAGGTGGGCATCCTTGGCGCGGCGGATCGAGGACGACGGCGTCCCAAGAGCCCTCGTCTGGCCCGGCCGGCGATCCGTAGTCGCGTGCGCTTCGACGGCCCGCCAGGCGGTCCATCGCGTCCTCGACGCGCGACGCGATCAGACGGCAGGACGGCTCGCTGATCCGGTTGACTCGAAGCGCGGCGGCCGCGCCCGCCATCGCCTCGCGGCTTTCGTCGACCGCGGTCACCATGCGCCCCTCCCTGGCCAGCGGCAAGGCGAAGAGACCGACGCCGGCATACAGGTCCAGGATGCGCCGGTATCGCGCGTCCGACAGCGCGTCGAGCACCTCGCGGACCAGCACCTGCGCAGCGCGCACGTTCGTCTGGAAGAACGCGGTGGGCGATACCAGGTACGAGGCGCCTGCCACCTGTTCGCGCACCTCGCCCAGGCCGAACAACCTGCGCGTGTCACGGCCGAAGAGGAAGGAGCCGGGTCGATCGTGGAGGTTCAGGTGAAAACCGACACGCGGCTGGCTGGCCCCGGGATCGCCGGGCGCAATGCCCGCCTGCACGTCCGCCGTCACGCGGCGAAGCGCCTTGACGTTCTCGGTCACGACCAGCGTGCCGAGCCGCTCGCCCGTGCCCTCCGACACACGGACGACGACGTGGCGGGCGATGCCGTCCTCGCCGTCGGCGGTCGTGCCGCGAATGCGGGCACGCGCGAGGGCATCGCGAACGACAAAGGCGAAGCGGTTCCCCTCCTCCGCGTGAACCGGACACTCCTCGACCGGCAACACCGTGCGCGAGGCGCGACGGTAGTGGCCCATGACCAGCGACCGCCCGCCGGGGCCGAAGGCGAAGTGCACCTTGTCGCGATAGCCCCACGGCGTGCCGCCATCGAGCGTCGGCGTCCCAAGCGTCAACCGGACCGAGGGCGCGTGCGCCCCGAGCGCTGCGTCGAGCAGCCCCTGCAGCAGGCGCTGCTTCAGGCGCAACTGCTCCGGGTAGCCGATGTGCTGCCAGGTGCAGCCGCCGCACGGTCCGAAGTGGCGGCAGCCGGGCGTGACGCGGTGGGGAGAGGCGACGAGAATCCGGGTCAGTGCGCCTGTGAGCCCACCCTCACGCGATCGCTGGAGCGCCGCGACGACGCGCTCGCCGGGAATCGTGCCCGGGACCGTCACCGTCCGCCCCTCGAACGTGGCGACGCCGTCACCGTCGGCGTTCACGGATGTGATGAGCAGATCGGTATCCACCGCCGTCTACACCCTGGCAAAGTCGATGAAACCCCGCCGTGCGTCGGTGTGCACCAGCCGGACGCGCACGCGGTCGCCGACGTCGAGGCCCTCGCTTCCCCGCACGACCTTGCCTTCCACGGGTGGCCGGAAGATCCGCACCCACGTGCCCTTCTTCGACGCGCCCGTGACGATCCCGTCGAAGGCCTCGCCGATGTGCGACTCGAGGAGGAGCGCCGCCGCGGCCTTTTTCACGAGCCGTTCCACCTTGTGCGCCTCGTCCTCCATGTCGGTGCAGTGCGCGGCGACGAGGTCGAGTTCTTCCGTGGGGTAGGGCACGGGCGCGTCGGCAATCGCGGCCTTCATCAGGCGCTGGGTGATCAGGTCGGGGTATCGGCGGTTGGGCGCGGTGGAATGCGTGTAGTCCTTCACGGCGAGGCCAAAGTGCCCGGCACCATCCTCGTGCGGGCGATCCACCACGTACTCGCCTGGGCCGAGGAGCTTGATGACGGAGAGCGACAGGTCAGGGAAGCGAACCGGGTCGGCTGCCCGGCGCGCGGCCAGGAAGTCGGCCAGCGCGCGCGAATCGGGGTTGGGCGGCAGGCGCACGCCGTAGGTCGCCGCGAGCGCCTCGATGCGGTCCCACCGCTCGGGAGACCGGACCACGCGACGGATCGAGGGGAAGCCTTTCGCCTCGAGGAACCGCACCGTCGCGCTGTTGGCTGCGATCATGAAATCCTCGATGAGGTCGCGCGCGCGGTTGTCGTGTTCCTCGGCCAGGTCCTGGACGGCATTCCCGTCGAAGACCGGCCGCGTTTCGATCGTCTGGAAGTCGAGGGCGCCGCGTTCGAGGCGCGACTGGCGCAGGCGGCGGGCGACCTCGTCCTGCGCCCGCACCTGCTCGGCCATCCCTGGCACGGCCGCCATCGGCTGCGGCATCGGTCCCTGGCCCTCGAGCCACGCGGCCACGCTGTTGTAAGCCAGCTTGGCGCGATTGTGGACCACGGCGCGGTAGACGGTCGATTCAATGGTCGAGCCGCCCGCGTCGATGACCAGGTCCGTGACGACCGCACGCCGGTCCTCGCCGAAGGCCAGCGAGGTCAGGTTGGTCGAGAGCCGCTCGGGAAGCATCGGGAAGATCGCAGCCGGGGTGTAGACGGACGTCGTGTTGTGGCGCGCGTAATCGTCGATGCCGCCCCCGGGCTCCACGAGCGCGTCCACGTCCGCGATGGCAATCAGGATGCGCCCCCCCCCGGTGGCCTGCAGTTCCGACACCGAGAGCTGATCCAGATCGCGCGAGTCGTCGTTGTCGATCGAGCACCACAGCAGGTCGCGCAGATCGCGCACGCCTGAGGGAACAGGCTCGCGCGTGGCTTGCTGGCCGGGCGCGCCGGTCGAGGGTTCGTCGGTCGCTCGCGCCCGCTCGGCCTCGGCGAGCGCGGCGGGTGAAAAATCAGGCCGCAGCCCGTAGTCCACCATCGCCTGCCTGGCAATCTGCTTCAGGAGTTCGCGATGGTCGTGCGCCTCGTGCGTCGTATCGTTCATACCAGTGATCCTACTCCGTGACGGCCGACTCCCGCTGCACGCGTGATCCACCCGTCTCCGTTCTCCGTGCTCTCGTGTCCTCCGTGGTGGTCCGTCCGAGGATTCACTTCGTGGTGAATCGCGCCAGGTTGCCGCCGGGGCCCCCGTCTGGCGTCAGGCCTGCTACTGCAAAGATCTCCGCCTTGCTCCAGCCCTTCTTCGCCAGCTCCAGATAAAGCGCCCGGTGCGCCTGCACGGTGCCCGCCGGATCGACGCGCATCGACACCAGCAGGTTGGTGCTGCTGCCCAGGGCCGTCCGAAGCGCCTGAAGGTTCGAGGCGCATGCGGACACGTGGTCGGGAACGCACTCGAGCGCGAAGGCGCCATCCTTCGCCTTCACCTGTCTCGCGGCCGCTTCGTCCGGCCGCGCGATCCCGCTGACGAGGACCGGCCGGGAGGCGATCGCGAGCACGTCCGCAAGGAGCGTCGGCGTCGGGCGCACGAGATTCGGCGTGACAGCCATCTCCTCCAGGGCCTTCATCCCCGCCTTTCCCTCGACCGTCAGCCCGCCCTTCACCCACACTCCATCGTCGGCGCCAACGTCCACTCGCGCGACGTCGAGCGCGGCGGCCGCGGCCTGAAGCAGGGCCAGGTTGCCGCCGACAGCGCCAGCATTCACGCCGAGAAACAGCCGCGGGGGTGCGTCCGCGGATTCGCCGGACGCCTCGACGCCCTGCCCTCTCTTCAACGCGCCAATCGCCTGCACGATCTCTGCCTGCAGTTCGCGCAGCGTCTTCGCCCCTATGGTCCGCCAGCCATTGGGCGCCTGGCCGCCGATGTCGGGGACCGCAAAGCGCAGCGCGTCGCACGCCTCGCGCCGGCCGGGAACGGGGAGCGCTGCCTCGATCTCGTTGGCGAGGTTGAACGCGGCCTGCAGGACGAACTGGCCGACCGTTGCGAGCAGCGCGGGCTGGATCTTCGCGGGCACGTCCGCCGAGTCGTGATAGTCGGGGTGGCCGTCTCCGCCGCTCGTCAGGAGGGCGATCGAGTCCACGCCGTGCTCGAGGAAGGACGCGTAGTCGCTGCCGCCAGGCCCGCTGATGTCGGGCCTGACCACCTTGGCGATCTCTGGAAACTGGTCGCGCATCATCACGGTGAAGATGGCCGGGAAATCGCGCGCCCCGTTCGCGTCGATCGTCGTGCCGAGACCCACCATGTCCATGTTGATGTACGCGACCACCCGCTCCATCGTGAGGCCACCTGGTGGCGAGGCCGTGAAGCGGCGGGAGCCGTGGTGACCGTTCTCTTCGCCGCACCACAGGGCAAAGACCACGGTGCGCCGGGGCCTGATGCCGGCCGTGGCGAACATCCGCGCGACCTCGAGGGTCACGGCGGACCCGGACGCGTTGTCGTCCGCGCCGGGGTGCACCAGCCCGCTTCGAAAGCCGAGGTGATCGAGGTGCGCGCCGACCACCACAACCTGGCCCTTCAGCGTCGGATCCGATCCTTCGATTTTCGCCAGCACATTCCGCGACTGGTTGTTGCCGTAGGTCTCTCCGTAGCGCACCACCTCGTCGAATCCCTTGACGCGGACGCGCGCGAGGGTGGATTCAGACCGGGGCTTCTTCTGTTGAATGGCTCGGCGAACCCGGTTGATGCGGTCGATGAACCCCACCCCAGACTCCTGCGCATCGCGCATCATGACGGCGCGAAACAGGTGCGGATCGGAGGCCAGGACAACGACAAACGGGCGCGTGAACGGTGAGGGCTGGACCGAGGGGTTCGGTTTCGGCTGCGCGAGCCGCGCCTGGGGATCCCCGTCGCACAGGACGATCGCCGCGGCACCCTTCCGGTAGGCGGTCGTCATCTTGGCCAGCGCCGTGGACTCCTCCGTCCACGACTCGACGGGACCGGCGTTGAGCGGCGGATCGGGCGGGAAGGCGGTCAGATCGGGGGGCGCGTCTTTCGGCGAGCCGGTCAGCGCGAAGACGACTTTCCCTGTGACGTCGAGGCCTGCATACTCGTCGAGCCCCTTGGCCGGCGCGGAAATGCCGTATCCCACGAACACAGCGTCCGCGGTGACGTCCACCGCGCCCGTTGACACGGGGTCGATGGTGAAGTCGCCCTCCTTGAAGGAGAATGGGCGGCCGTTGACCGCCAGCGCGGGCATCCCCGTCGTCCAGGTGAAGTCCGCGCGCGGGCCGACGATCGGCACAAACTGGAAGAACGTGCCAGCGTCACCTGCCGGCCTCAGGCCCCACTCGCTGAAGCGGCCGGCGGCCCACTCGGTCGCCCGGTCGAACCCCGGCGTCAGCGTGCGTCTTCCCTGCCATCCGGGTGCCGCGAGCGTGGTGACGTAGCCATGGATGATCGCGCCGTCCACGGGCGTCTTCAAGGTCTGCGCCGATACTGCCGGCGCCAGGATGGCGGTTCCGAGGACGAGCGCGCACGCCTGCCGTTTCATCACGAATGCCTCCGCGAGCGGAATGATACACTCTCCGGCCATGCCGATTCCTGCCGACCCCGGCATCGCGCGTGCTGGCGCTTCAAGACCTGGCCCCAGGACGGTGAGGACGGTGTGCCCGCGGAACTGCTATTGCACGTGCGGCATGGTGGTCACGCATGAGCAGGGTCGCATCACCCGCATCGACGGCGACCCGGAGAACGCGGCCACTCGGGGCCACGTCTGCCTGAAAGGGATCAGCTACGCGCGCCGCGTGACAACCGAATCGCGGCTGCTGCACCCGATGAAGCGGCAGCCGGACGGCTCGTTCGCGCAGGTGTCGTGGGACGAGGCGCTCGGCGATATCGCGTCGCGGCTCGAACGGCTGCGGCGCGACCGCGGGCCGGAGTCCGTTCTGTACTACGAGGCGTCGGGCAGCCACGGCGCGCTCGGCCGGCTGGCTATGGCCTTCTGGCACCAGTTCGGCGGGTGCACGCTGACCTACGGCGACCTCTGCTGGCCGGCGGGGCTCGAAGCCACGCGCCTGACGTACGGCGCCAACCTGCACAACCATCCACGTCACACGGCCGCAAGCCGGTTCGTCCTGCTCTGGGGACACAACCCGGCGGAGACCAACGTTCACCAGATGCGGTGGGTCCACGACGCGCAGGAGCGCGGCGCCATCGTCGCGCTCATCGATCCGCGCAGCACGGACACCGCGGACGCGGCCGATGTCCACCTCCAGCCAAGGCCAGGAACGGACGCGGCCCTGGCGCTCGGAATTGCGCGGGTGATTGTCGATTCCGGGCTCCATGACGCAGCGTTTCTCGAGCGGCACGCCGTCGGAGTGGATCGCTATCTCGATCGGCTTCGCGAATACCCGCTCGAGCGCGTGGCCTCGATCACCGGTGTTCGCGCGTTGGAGATCGGACGCCTTGCCCTCGACTACGCCCGGCTCAAACCGGCACTCCTCGTCGCCGGCTTCGGCTTGCAGCGCCATCACCACGCGGGACAGACGATGAGAGCGGTGTCTCTGCTGGCGGCGCTGACGGGCAACATTGGCGTAGCGGGCGGCGGATGGCAGTATGCGAACCTGAACAGTCACTGCCTGCAGGATCCGCCGCTGCCGCCAGAGCCGACCTCCGTTCGACGGGCGATCCCCGTCTCGCGCCTCGGTCCGGCGCTCGGCGAACTCGACGCGCCCCGTGTGGCGGCGGCGTGGGTCGAGAAGGGCAACCCTGCCAGCCAGAATCCGCGGTCCCTTCTCGTGCGCGAGGCGCTCGAGCGGCTCGACCTGCTCGTGGTCGTCGATCAGTTCATGACCGACACGGCACGGCTGGCGCACTACGTCCTTCCCGCAAAGACGATGTTCGAGGAAGAGGACCTGGTCACCGCCTACTGGCATCCGTATCTGCAGCTCCGGGCGAAGCTCTGGGACCCGCCTGGGGAGGTGAAGACCGAGACGGAGATCTGGCGGTTACTGTCGGAGCGGTTCGGGTTCGACACGCGGTATTTCCCGTCCGGCGACGAGGAGACGCGGCAGCTGCTGCTGAAGATGCTGCCGGCACGGCCGCAGCAGTCCGAGGCGGTGGCTCAGGACTCGCAGTCTGTGCTCTTTGATCTGCTGTCCCGCCAGCCCGTCGATCCCACCGGCGACGGCGACATTGCATTCGCCGATCTCCGATTCCCGACCCCCTCTGGGAAGATTGAGTTCGCCTCGGAGGAGGCCGCGCGGCTGTGGGGTGTCGACGCGGTGCCAGAGTACGTTCCGCTCGATGAGGGACATGAATCATCGCTCGCCTCGCGGTATCCGCTGCAATTGCTGTCGTGCAAGACGCGCGACCGGATCCACTCTCAGTTCGGCAATCTCGACTGGGTACAGGAGATCGAGCGTCCTCATCGGCTCGACATGCACCCGGTGGATGCGGCGGCGCGCGGCCTCTCGGAGGGCGACGAGGCCATCGTGTGGAATGACCGTGGCCGCATCGCGCTGGCCGTGCGCCTGGATGAGGGCCTGCGCCCGGGCGTGGTGCACGTGCTGGAGGGGCGCTGTCACAACGGCGATCCCGACATCAACCAGTTGACCGATGCCGGCGTGACGGACATCAACCACGGGGCGACGTTCTACGAATGCCTGGTGGAGGTGGCGCGCAGGGGCGGTCAACACGTGCGGCGACAGGCGACGCCGCCAGCGGCGCCCTCGGCGGTCGTCGCACGTCCCGAGACGTCTATCGCGAAACCGTTGGAAGCCTCAACGCCGCGAAGCGGCTTCCTCCTCGATCTCGGCCGCTGCGTCGGCTGCGGCGCGTGCGTGCTGGCGTGTCGCCTGGAGAATGGGTGGTCGTCGGAAAACCCGTGGCGCCGCGTGCTGCCGCTCAACCTCAGGCGTCGGCCGGGCGGGCCCACCTATTTCCTGTCGGTGGCCTGTCACCACTGCGAGAAACCCGCGTGCCTGGCCGCGTGCCCTTCGCGCGCCTACGAGAAGCGCGCCGATGGCATCGTGGTCCATCACGAGGAGCGCTGCATCGGGTGCCGCTACTGCGAGATGGCCTGCCCATTCGGCGCACCGCGCTACGACGCCGCGAAGGGCGTGATGACGAAGTGCCACTTCTGTCATCACCGCCTCGATGCCGGCGACCAGCCCGCGTGTGTCGCCGCCTGTCCGACCGAGGCGCTCCGCGCGTGGCCCGATGCGGAGCCGCGCACAGGGTCGCAGCCGCTCATCCCTGGATTCGCTGACCCGGCGGGCTGCAGCCCGAACATATGGTTCGTCGAGCCACGCGGCCGACGCCGTGCCGCGCTCTACGAGCGCCTGCGTGCGCGCCTGCGATGGACCCCGTAATCAACCACTGTCCCCGACACTCACTTGAGTGGACGAAGTGAACGGCCGCCCCGCGGGGCCTGTCGCCGGGATCCCCCGTCCGTCCTCGCGCACAAAGCGCTTGTCACGGGAGACGCGCTGCGCCCTGGCCCCCGACCCTTCGGCAAGCTCAGGGTCGTCCCGAGCGGCGTCGAGGGGCGCCCGGCGCCACCCGCATTCGGCCAAACGGTCCACACAAATGAGCTGTGGGACAAGACCACAAGGAAGCACGGGGGCGCCCACTGAGGGTTCGACCCGGGGCCTGTCGGCCCAGCCCGGGTCGAACCCTGTACCACGACCCGGACTCCCGCCCTCTCGTCGTCCTCCGTGCTCTTTGTGAGCTCCGTGGTTGGATTTCTGGCCGTTACCATCCGTTGTCACTGGCGGTATGATGCTGCCGAGGCATTCATCATGAACACCCACTCTTCGAACCCCGCGGCGAGTGCGTTCCACGAGTGGCCGCTCGTCGTCTTCACGACGCTGGCCATCATGGGAGCGGGGTTGCTGACGACGCCGCTGATCGCCTGGCTGGTGTCGGGCACGCCCGCCCCGGCGGCGGGCGCCGTTCGCTGGGGCGCGCTGTTGCTCGGCGCCGGCCTGCTGGTCTCGCTCGCGCACCTTGGCCGGCCGCTGCGTGCACCGCTGGCGCCGCGCGGGATTGGCCGCAGCCGGCTGAGCGCAGAGGTCGTCGTCGCGGGGCTCGCGCTGGTGCTCGGCATCGTCACGGCCATGCTCCCGTACGTCTCGCCGGTGCTGGACCTGGCGACCGCGGCAGCCGCGATCGCGTTCCTCGCGACGCTGGGTCTTGTCTACAGCCTGCCCGGTCAGCAGACGTGGCGCGGAGCCGTCGTGTGGATGCCGCTCAGCAGCGGCCTCGGGTTCTCGGCGGTGGCGCTGGCGGGAATATGGGGCGATTCGGTCGTCGCCATCGGCGCCGTCGCGGCGGTCGCGCTGGCCGCAGACACGGCGCTCCTGATCGTGCGCCGCCTGTCGCTGGCCTGGCCCCGCACGGAGTTGGCGCCCCGGTATCCGACGCTCTTCGCCCGCCGCCAGTGGCTGCTGGCCGCGCGCTTCGCGCTGGTGGACATCCTGCCCGGCTGTTCTCTTCTGGCCGGCCTCCCGAAGGGCGCGGCGGGCCTGCTGGCGCTCGGCATCCTTGTCGATCGCCTCGGCTTCTACGGCTTTGCCTCGCAGCACACCACGGAAGCCGAAGTGGAACGCGTCGAAGGCATCATCGGGTCGCGGGCCTGAAGGCCCGCGCCACACCTGCGCGCACGCTGTCCGCTGCCGGCTGCCTTCTTTGCACGCAAAAACAGTCTCAGCCCCTTGCAGTCACCTGCACAAACGGGGACGCTTGTCCTGCTCGCAATCGAGCGGATAGTGACCGGATCGGCGCCGAGAGCCGAAGGCCGGAAGCCGAAAGCCGTCTGCGGAGGCGTCCCATGTGGTGTCGCGATCCGTTTCTCTCGTGCCTGAAAGAATTCGGCTACTCGGTGGTGCGCCTGCCGATGGCCGATCTCGCACCGCTCCAGCTCCTGATGGAGACCGGGCGAGATCTCGAGCGTCTTGGGACTCTCTCCACCGTCCTGACTCCCGCCCCGCACGTCGGCCTTCCGCGGATCAGGCGCGGCCTGCCCGCGCCGTCGATCTCGGGCCGTCGCACCGGCAACCTCGACGTCAGCGTTGGCCTGTCGCTGCTCTCCGGCGTCATTGCGGCGATGGGCGGCTCGCCGATCGGCCTCGACGACACCTACCGTCTGGCCCACACGATCACGTTCGAGTTCAGGGATGTCACCGAGGACAGCGTGGAGGTGGTGGACCTCGATCAGTACCTGTCCGGCGCGCGCGTCAGCCGCCCGTCGTCGCACGTGGCCGCCCTCCTCGACGCCGACGACCTATACGTGACGACGGCCGTCGTGAAGAGCCGGACGCTGACGGTGGAGGCGCGCGACGAGCGTGGCGGCTCTCTCTCGGTGCAACTGCCCGCGCTCGAGCACGTGACGGATGGTCGGGTGGCGATCACCCATGCCGGCGACGACTCGTCGGCCATCGTCTACACCGGCACCGCGCCGCTGGGCTTCGGCTTCCGGGCGGTGCGGCTGTTCTACGACGCTGGACGCTACTCGGCATTCCAGGCGCTGCCGGCAGGAGAAGCGGCGCTCAGCCGGCAGCCGCGGGTTGCCGACGACTTCCGCTCCTGCGGAGCCTTTGCCAGGCTTCGCACACATCGGGCCTGAGCTGCTCTCTCGTCTGGGCCGGCGGGTGCTCGGCGGCCGTGAGGCCGCGGACGCGAACCGGACTGTGGCGCCGGGCTCTGCTTCGGCAGCACTCGCAAGTCGCCCGTGACGCCAGTCCGGTCCACCCCCGCCCCTTGTGGGCCCGGCGCCCTTGCTGGCCGGTGAGACGGCGAACGCGGGCCGGACCGCTGCGCCGGGCTCCGCGTCGGGGGACCTCGCAAGTCGCCCTTCGCATCGGCCCGGCCCACGCCCGCCTCTCGTGGGGCCGGCGCCTGTGGTGGGACAGCGGCAACCGGGGGCGGGAGGTATTGTCGGCTCAGATGCCGGTGGGGCTTGCGCCTTCGGCTGCCTGCCCCGCTCCACCGCGGAAAAGTGGTTGTCATGTCTGCGAGCGTCCGTTAGACTGCTAAAGATCGGGTGGTCCGGACCGTCGTGGACACCCGTGGGGATGGTGCTCGTGAAAGGTGACATGGAACCCCCAAGTTGCAGTGATTCGCTTTTTGACACGGCCCGCGCCCTGCGCACCGTCGCGCCGGGCGACCACTCGGAAGCTGCCCAGAGCCTGCGGCCTTAGGTCTCACTCCAGGCACATTCCGAGCCGGGTCACAACCTGGCAGAAGGAAATGTGCCGAATGATCCTCTCGATCTTCAAGCACACGACTGCGCTGATCCGGCTGGCCGCCGATCCTCCGCTTCGCGTCTCTCGCGCCCGAGGTTTACGCGCGTGAGCTTTGCGAGGGTCGCCCTATGTTCTGGATCAGCAAATTCATCCACTACCTGAACCGTTTCCGGCGACGGCTGATTGTCTTCTTCGCCGTCCTCGGACCCGGGATCATGGTGATGGTTGCCGACAATGACGCCGGCGGGATCTCCACGTACGCCGTCACGGGGTCGAAGTACGGCTTCTCGCTGCTCTTCATCTTCATCCTGCTCGTCCCGATGGCGTACTACGTCCAGGAGATGACGGTGCGGCTGGGCGCCGTCACCAAGCGCGGGCACGCCGAGGCGATCTTCGAGGGGTTTGGCCCGTTCTGGGGCTGGATCTCGCTGGCCGACTTGGCCGTCGTCAACTGGTTCACGCTCGTGACCGAGTA
Source organism: Acidobacteriota bacterium (assembly GCA_017883185.1). Lineage (GTDB taxonomy): Bacteria > Acidobacteriota > Vicinamibacteria > Vicinamibacterales > Fen-181 > FEN-299. Next base: position 2,943 of record JADGOB010000067.1, on the reverse strand, counting down.
CATCGGGATGACGGCCGCGGCCAGCCTGTTCGGCATTCCGCCCTGGGTAACGGTGATTGTCGTCACCGGTATCCTCTTCGCGATCGTGCTGTCGGGCGAGTACTGGACGTTCGAGAAGCTCACGCTCCTCTTCTGCCTGCTCAACCTCGTCTACATCCCCGCGGCCTTCTGGGCGATGGAAACGCCGACCGCCCCGGCGTGGTCGGAGGTGGCCGAGGGGTTCTTCCGGCCTGGCGCGCTCAGCTTCTCCCCCGAACTGCTGTTCGTGGTCCTCGCCAACATCGGGACGACGATCGCGCCGTGGCAGATCTTCTTCCAGCAGAGCGCGGTCGTGGACAAGGGACTCGACGTCAAGGACATCACCTTCGGGAAGTGGGACACGCTGGCCGGGGCGATCCTGACGTGCGGCGTGGCGGTGTTCATCATCATCGCGACGGGCGCGGCGTTCTTCTACCATCACCCGCCGATCGTGATCGAGGACGCGCGGCAGACGGCCGAGGCGCTGGCGCCGCTGCTGCCGCACGCCGAGGGGGTGTGGGCGCGCCGCCTGTTCGCGATCGGCCTGTTCGACGCCGGCTTCCTCGGCGCGCTCTGCATCTCGCTCTCCTCGTCGTGGGCCGTCGGTGAGGTGTTCGGCTGGGCACACTCGCTCAACAACAGCGTGCGCGACGCCCCCTGGTTCTACCTGCTCTACCTGGTGATGCTGCTCACGGCCGGCGCCGTCGTCCTCATTCCCAACGCGCCGCTCGTGACGATTACGATGTTCGTGCAGGTGGTGGCCGTCACACTGCTGCCGTCAGCGCTGCTCTTCCTACTGCTACTCTTGAACGACCGGCCGCTGATGGGCGACTACGTCAACACACGCTGGCAGAACCTCGCGAACGGCGCGATCGTCGCGATCGTCATCCTGATGTCCACCGTGCTCGGCATCACAACCCTGTTCCCGACGCTGCTGGAATAGGAGGGGCCCATGGTCAACTTGCCGAAGAACCTGCCGCGTTCGAACGAGCCGCCTGGCAACCCGCCGGCGCATTCTTTGGGCAGCGCGATGCACTTCCTGCATTTCTCGCAGCTGCTCAAGCGGCCGGTGGTCGCCGGGTCGATCCGGGATCGGATCGGCCGCCTGACGGACCTCGTCTTCACGCAGCTGGAGCCATTCCCCGAGGCCGCAGGGATCTTCCTCGATCACGGCTGGGGCAAGCCGACCGAGTTCGTGCCGTGGGACAAGGTGGTGAAGATCGAGGGCGATGCGATCTTCGTGCAGCCGGCGCCTGGCGGCGCGTATCAGCCGTTCGTGGACCAGCCGGGCTGGATCATGGTCGACAAGCACCTGATGGGCCGGACGATCCTCGATATCGACGGCCGCCGGATCGAGGTGGTCAACGACGTGCGGTTCCTCGAGTCGCACGGCCGGCTGCTCCTCGTGGACGTGGACCTGTCGTTCAACGGGTTCCTCCGGCGCTGGGGACTGGGCCGCGTGACGAAGTCGGGCGACAAGCTGGTGTCGTGGAAGTACGTGCAGCCGCTCTCGCTCGAGGACGCGATCCCGACCGATCGCCTGAAGCTGTCGGTCACCCGCAGCCAGCTCCAGGATCTGCCGGGCGAAGACCTCGCCGACGCGCTCGAGGAACTGTCGGGCAAGGAGCAGCAGGCGCTCTTCTCGGCCCTCGATCCGGAGAAGGCGGCGGAGACGCTGACCGAGGCCGAGCCGCGCGCGCAGCGGCAGATCATCGAGGACTTGGGCCCGGACCAGGGGCGAGCCATCTTCGACAGGATGACCGTGCTGCAGCTGGCCAACCTGTTTGCATCGCTGCCGCAGGAGAAGATGCGCGAGGTGAGCAGCTGGCTGGGGCCGGTGCGCGCCAAGGCGGTGCAGAACCTGCTGACCCAACGGGAAGCGACGGCGAAGGACATGATCTCGTCGGGCTTCATCGCGCGGCCCGCGACCGCGAGGGTCGGCGACGTGCTGGCGCAGATTCGCGGCGCCCGGTACGAACCGCGCAGCCTCTCCTATCTCTATGTCGTGGCCGAGGAAGCGCCGGTTCTGCAGGGCGTGGTCGATCTGCGCGACCTGGTGCTGGCCACCGATGACACCACGCTGGCCGACATCATGATTTCCCCGGTCGTGGCGGCGCAGGAGAACGACCTGCGCGATGACCTCGAGAAGATGTTCGAAAAGTACGGCTTCGGGATGATTCCGGTCGTGGACGACCAGGACCGCCTGTTCGGAGTGATCCGCTACAACGACATCATGAAGGGGCCGGAACTGAATACGTAGCCGGGAAGGCGGAGGGCGGGAAGGCGGAGGGCGGGCCAGTGTAACGCGGGGCTTCAGCCCCGCGATCGGGGGAGACAATGCCGCGAGTGAAGCTGAATCGAACGGCGAAAACCGTCTTGTGGTCACTACAGTTCTACCTGGTCATCCTCCTGATCCTCATCCTCGTCCGCTTCCTGCGGGTCCTGTAGCGAAGCTCCGCCTCAAACCGTCGAGGGTTTCCCCGCGGCGTCCGGCGGATCTTCGCTCATAGCGTGCGGGCGCCGCCTCGCCCTGTTGGCCACCTTCAGCAACTCGAACCACACGATACTCGCCGCGCCGACGCCCACGCACGACAGCACAGCGGCCACCGAGAGCCGCGAGAACCGGAACACCTCGCGCAACGCGGGCACGTACAACGCGCACGCGAGAAAGGCGGCGGCGCCGCCCGCCACCCACCATAGCGCCCGGTTCGGCGAACCGAGCCGCGAGACGATCGTCTGCGACCAGGATCGATTGGCCAGGATCAACCCGATATTGGCGACGATCAGCGTCGTGAACGACAGCGTCCGCGCCTCCTCCTCGCCGTAGCCGCCAGTCTGGGCAAACGCGAACACACCCGCCACGGTGAGGAGGACCACCACCCCCTGGAGCAGGCTCACGCCGAGCGTCTGGGCGCCGAACAGGCG
>JADGOB010000190.1 GCA_017883185.1 Acidobacteriota bacterium | reverse complement strand
CACGAGCGGGGTAGTGGCGGTGGCTGCCGGCGCCCACCACACCTGTGCGGTGACGAGCGGCGGGGCGGTGCAGTGTTGGGGGGGAAACTTCTACGGCCAACTGGGGGACGGGACGACGACGGACCGGCTGACGCCGGTGGCGGTGAGCGGGCTCACGAGCGGGGTAGTGGCGGTGGCTGCCGGCGCCCACCACACCTGTGCGGTGACGAGCGGCGGGGCGGTGCAGTGTTGGGGGAACAACGCCAACGGCCAACTGGGGGACGGGACGACGACGAACCGGTTCGTACCGGGGCCGGTCAGCGGGCTGGGGAGCGGCATCGCGGCCGTCACTGCCGGCGAGGCACACACCTGTGCGCTGACGAGTACAGGGGGGGTCCTTTGCTGGGGGGGCAACTTCGCCGGCCAGGTGGGCGACGGAACGACAACCGACCGGGTGACGGCGACGCCGGTGACCGGGCTGCAGAGCGGCGTCCAGGCGATCACCGCCGGGCAGTGGCACACGTGTGCGCTGACGATCGTCGGGGCAGTGACGTGCTGGGGATATAACGGGAGCGGTGGATTGGGAGATGGGACGACGACCGACCGCTACACACCGGGGACGGCGAGCGGGTTCGAGGGTGCGGCGGCACCGACAGTCGCGACCGCGAGCCTGCCGGCCGGGACTGGGGGGGTCGCATACAGCCAGGTACTATCGGCGACGAGTGGGGCGACTCCGTATACGTGGACGGTGGCGAGCGGGGCATTACCCGCCGGTCTCACGCTGTCGCCGCAGGGCTTGCTGTCGGGCGAGCCCCTCATAGCCGGGACCTATGACTTCCGCATCCGCGTGACCGGGGCTGACGGCGCATCCTCGGAGAGGGATCTTTCGCTGACTGTCGACCTGTTCCGCCGGTACTTTGCCGAGGGCGCAAGCAGCGGGTTCTTCGACTGTTACTTTGCCCTCGCGAATCCCAGTTCGACGACGACCGCGAACGTCACGCTGTCCTTCCTCCGGTACGACTCGCAGACATTCGTCCACACCGTGCAGGTCCCGCCGCTCACACGGCGCACGGTGAACGTCAAGAGTATCTCCGGCATGGAGCTCGCGCTTGGTTTCTCCACGATCCTCGAATCAAACGTCGGGGTGGTGGCGGATCGGACCATGAGCTGGGACGCGACCGGTTACGGCAGCCATGCCGAAACGTCGATCAAGGAACCGGCACAGACGTGGTATCTCGCTGAAGGGGCCACGCAGAACGGGTTCCAGCTCTACTACCTGATCGAGAACCCAAACCCGGTTCCTGTCGATGTCACGGTGACTTACCTGCGGCGATCGCCCAATCCTCCGTTCGACATCGTCTACAGCGGGATTCCGGCCTACACCCGCAAGACGATTTACGTGAACGGGGAAGACCCGCGCCTGTCGTCAGGCGACGTGTCGGGCATCGTCACCTCGTTGACCCAGGGTGGCCCGATCATTGTCGAGCGCGCGATGTATCTCGACAACGAGAACAGGCAGTTCAACGCGGGCCACGACAGTGCGGGCGTCACCGCTCCAGCGGCCGACTGGTTCCTGGCAGAAGGCGCCACGGTCAGGACATTCGACATGTTCATCCTGCTCGCGAATCCTGGCGACACCAGCGGCACAGCCACCATCACCTACATGCTGACCGATGGCCGCACGCTGGTGAAGAGCTACCCGGTCGAGGCTCGCAGCCGTCAGACCGTCTGGGTGAACGGCGAGCGTGACGACGCCGACCCGACGTTCAATCTCTCGCGCGCATCGCTCTCGGCCATGGTCCACAGCACCGTTCCGATCATCGTTGAGCGCGCGATGTGGTGGTCGGCCGTCCCGGCCGGACCGTGGGTTGAGGCGCACGACGCGGTGGGGACCACAGAGACCGGCACCATGTGGGCGGTGGCCGATGGGGAGCAGGGCGGAAGCCGCAGCACTGACACGTACGTTCTGGTCGCCAACACCTCGCCATTCCCTGGGCGAGTCCGCGTCACCCTGATGGGCGAGGACGGCTCGACGCCGTCGACCGAACGCGATGTGCCAGCCAACAGCCGCTCGACGTTCTGGATGGGAGGCACGGCGGTGACCGCAGATAGCCCCTTCGGCAACACGCTGGCCGGGAAGAAGTTCGGTGCGATTGTCGAGAGCCTGCCGATGGCACAGGGCGTCGCGGCGATCGTGGTCGAACGGGCGATGTATTCGAATGCGAACGGCGTTGTGTGGGCCGCCGGGACGGACGTGGTGGCAACCAAACTGAAATAGGCTCAAGCGAGTCGGCGCGGCCGGAACACCAAGCCGAACAGGCGTGCGCTCCGCCTCGCGAGCGGAGCGCTGGCGGGAGTTGATACGCCCCCACTTGGTCCGCGCCGACAACGCCACGTGCACGACCCGCGCCCAACACGCCGACCGCGCCACGAAGTCCCGACCGATGTCCTCGCCACTCGGATCGAAGTCGCCGGCGTAGAGCAATACCGCCGGCCGGCCCCGCCGAACCACGTCGCGCCGCACGTCGTCCACGTAGGACTGCGACGTGTACCCGCCGAGCGCCAACACCGGCACGCGGAGATCCGCGAACCACGCCTGCAGTTGCGCGACCAGTCCGGCCTTTTCCACGCCAAGGCTCAAGTACGAGACCGGCACGAGTCACGATGCCTTGGGCTGGGTACTCTTCGCACAGGACCTCGCATCATGGATGCGTCGGCCTTGAAGGCTCCGCACAGCGACATGACCACGCCCGTGCCTCGAGTGCCGGGGGCGGCCGCCGACGCGCTTCGCGCAGGTCGCTGGGCGGTCTACTTTCCCTTGCGGGCCGTCACGGGCCCTGCCGCCGTCGGCAGCACCAGCACGGTCTCGCCACCGGCCGTTTCAAACGACAGAATCTGTCCGGCGTCCCCCATCTCGGGCGAATAGGCGGCAAAACTCCGATCCGACACGGGCAGGAATCGCAGCGCGGAAAGTTGTGGCGTGCCGCGGATACCCAGGAGGCGACGTGGACCCCACACGTAGATGTTGAAGACCGACCCCTTCTCGAACTCGAGTTGCACAATCGTCTGAACGGTATCGCCCTCTCGTGGAACCGTCGCAAGCGCGCTCGACTTCACGAAGCGCCCGAGCCGCCCTTCGCGATCGCGCATCATCGCGACTTCCTGCGTCTTGATTTGCTCGATCGGCATGTCGCCGCCCATGGCCTGGTGCAGGCCCGAGACGTCTCCCTTGAAGGAACGTGACGAGATGTCGGCCGTCCGAGTCGTCAACTGAGCAAACCGCTCGGCCTGTCCCGCCGGCGGCGGGGCGAGCGCCGACATGGCTTCCGGATCATCCGCGCGCACGGCCAGTGCGTTGCCGTCGGCGGCGATGGTGATCGCGCCGCCTTTCGGCAACACCCAACGGCCAGCCAGAGGCGCGAGCCTCTCCGGCGCCATGTTGACGACGGCCGGGGGCATCGACACCGCTCCACCAAAGAGGATCCGCTCGAGGATCTGCACCACGGGGCTCGCCTTCACCTCCGCGTTGGTTGATGTCAGGAAGAGCATCGCGTCTTCCTCGGGAAACCTCATGAACTCCGCCACGTAGATCCCGTTCCCGCCGTTGTGCTGAACGACAGTGGTCCCGCGCGGCGTCGTGCTGACGGCCCAGCCGTAGGCATAGAACGAGCGCTGCGCCGGACCCTCGGCGACGTACGGCTTGAAGTACTTTGTCCGCGCCTCCTTCGACAGCACGGCGTCGGAATCGAGCGCGCGGTGCCACAACAACATGTCGCCAAGCGTCGTGTGCAGCCCGCCATTGCCGCGCAACATCCAGTAGGGGGCGTCGGGCGCTTGAATGCGCTGCAGGATCGTCCCCCAATCCTGGCCGTCGCGGTACCCGTGCGCGATTCGCGAGGTCGCCCATCCCGGAGCCTTGTAGCCGGACTCGAGCATGCCCGCCGGCTCGAGCACATGCTCGATGAGATACGCCTCGTAGGGTTTGCCGGATACCTTTTCCACGATCGCGGCAAGGAGGCTGTAGCCCGAGTTCGAGTACTCGTAGCCCCGCCCAGGCTCGAACAGCAATTTCGACTTCAGCGCCCGGCCGACGTATTCCTCGCGGCCAACAGGTTCGTAGTCGGTCGGGCTGAAATCGGACTCGAGGCCGGACGAATGGGTCAGCAGATGATGAAGCGTGATGCCTGCCTTGTCGGCGGGCACACCGGAGAGATGCTTGCTCATCGGATCGCTCACCGAGAGCTTGCCCTGCATTTCGAGCGTCAGGATGGCAGCGGCCGTGAATTGCTTGGTAATGGAGCCCAGGCTGTACACGCTATCGGTAGCCAGCGGCGTCTTCTGCGCCCGGTCGGACAGGCCGTACGACTTCATCAGCAGCACGTCCTTGCCTCGCACGGCAAGTGCGCCGCCGGAGAAGCCAAACCGCTCAATCCGGCTCAAGTAGTCATCGAACTTGCGGCCGACCTCCCCGCTGACAATAGGCTTGTCTTCACCGCGCGCGCCGGGAATGCCGGCGCCGAGCGAGACGACGGCGACGAGGAGAGCGGTTCGGACAACAGGACAGCGCATGAGCATCTCCCGGATTCGAGTTCCAGCCGACCATTGCATCTCGGTTCACTGAGCCTGCGAGGTGGGAGGCCGGACCCGAACATACCAGAGCCTGAACGCCGCGCCGTCACTGAGCCCCGGCTGCGGAGGCCCGCCATCTGGCGAATTCGCCCCCGGACCCGGCGCCAGCATCAACACCAGGCGGTTGCGTCCGTCCTTGACCGCAGCCCGCGGAAGGGTGATGTCGTACGACCCCACACGCTCGGGGTTCCAACGGAGCGGGAGATCGCAGAGGAAGGCTCGATTCAGGAACACTCGGACCGTCGGCATGTGCGCAGTCCCCTCGGACGGCCGGGGAAACGGATCCAGGCGGACCGTCATGCTGTAGTCGGCGACGCGAGGCAACGGGATCTCCACGATCGAAACACGCCCCTCCGACACGCGGGCCGTGACGCTGCCAGCCGTCACCGGCGGGTACCAGCCCTCTGCGAAGAACGCGCCGTCCCGCTCGCCTGCCGCGATCGTGACCGCCTCGGGGGAACGAAGAGATTCCCGCGCGGTCAGGATGGGCAGGCTCCGGGTCATCATCCATACGCCCGCTGCCAGCACGCCAAAGACTGTCAGCCAGGGAACGACGACGCGCCATGGCGGCCGGCGGTTGGTGAGGACGCCCACGAGGCGATCCGTGCCCACCCATCTCACGGCCTCGACGCCCGCCAACGCCGAGGCGACGAGGAAGAAGGGATAGGCGTGTTGAGTGAATCGCCAGTCTGCGGCGAGCTGCCACGTGGCCGCGTACGGCACCAGCGACGCTGCCAGCACCAGCAGGAGCAACCGCCCGGATCCAGAGCCCGCGAACATGACCAGCCCAATCAGCGCTGCGTACGAGAGCCACTCGCCCAGGCCTGGAATCCATCGGTCGAATCCGTCCCACTTGTTGCTGAACGGGTAGCTCGTCATGCCCACGGCCACGGTGTCCAGCATTCGATACGGCCGGGTGAGCGCCTTGCCACCGACATAGGCCAAGGCCGTCGGCCGCGACGCGACCGACGCTCCCTCGGCCGCCAGGTAGTTACTGGTGTGGTAGTTGATCGAATAGAGCGGGTCTCCGAACACGTACCAACAGGACACGAGATACGGTCCGACCACCAGCGTCATCACGAAGACAGCCACGGCCATCCCGCGCAGACGCTCTTTCCACGGACGAGTTGTGGCCAGGAAGAGGTAGGCCAGTCCCGGCAGGAGAAACGACAGGGACGTGATGCGGACCAGGCACGCGATCCCGGCCGACAGGCCCATCAGCACGGCGTTCCACCTGGACGGCGCGCGCCCGTATCGCAGCATCGCGTAGGCGCACAGCACCACCGCGAACGTGAAGGCGTCGTCCCGGCCGCCGGTCACACCCTCCGAGATCATGTGGTACTCGATCGTGACTGCGGCCGCGGCGCCCAGGCCCCCCACCAAGAGAACGCGCAGAAGCCCAGCAGGTACGTCACCACGACGACGAGGACCGAGAAGAAGGCCGAGACAAAACTCACGGCCACGTCCTGGTCGTTCAAGGCGTGGAGCGCCCACCGAGTCAGGAAGGGGAACAGCGGTTCGCGGTAGTGGGCCGCGTAGAACCAGCGCATCTCCCGCGCGAACTTCAGATACGTGTACGGATCGCTGATGTAGTGAGTCGGCGGACCGTCCCGATGCGGATAGGTCGGAACGGGATCCCAGCGGACATCAGCAGGCCGCAGCGCCTCCAGGGGGCGAGCGGAATGCTCCTGCAGCGTGCGCAACCATCCAGGCGAACTCACGGGGCCGTAGCTCGTCGTCAGGGCGTCGAAGCGAAGAACCGCCGCGTAGCCGACGACCAGGACAGGCAGCGCCACAGCGAGGACCCGACGGATCCTGCGGCGGGCGCGCGGCGACGCGATGCCGGCCAGTCGCTTCCGGCCGACACGTGCAAGGCCAACGAGGGCCGCCGTCAGGAAGACCGCAAGGCTCACCAGCCAGGAGATTCGAAGCCCGCTAGCCAGCCACACCAGCGCGCTCAGTAGACGCGGATGCTCTGGCAGCTTCGGAAAGAGGTGGTCCGGATTCAGCGGCTGAAGAACGCCTCCCACCGGAGCCCACGCCACACCGAGAACCGGGGTCCCGTCCTCCAGCTCGAATTCCACATCGATGGCGTGGAAACCAGCGCCGAGGGCAACGGTCCTGGGTTCGCCGGCCCGGTCGGAGGCGGCCTGGGCGGCGACACACCCATCGACGTGCCAGGTCGCCCGTCCGGGGGCCCTGAGCAACACATCGTAGAGCCCCCGTGTCGGAACATACCAGGCTCCGCTCCACCGAAGCGTGAAGGAACCCCGCGGCGGGCGGAGGGCTTCGGCGAGCATCGCCAACCCAACCGCGCGCGTGCGCCGCTCGGCGAGAAAGGTTCGACCCGCGCCGACGCCCTCGAAGAGAGTTTCGGTCACGCCGGTCATGCCGCGCAACTGCCACCGGGCCACGGCGTAGACGCCCGTCAGGAGGATCACGGGCAACAGCAACCACAGCACGTACGACCGCGCCCGAGCCGTCGAGAGACTCGTGCCCCCCGGACCCGCGGTCGCCTCGCCTGATGGGTGCGCGCCTTCCTCCGGAACGGTCTTCATGGCGTGTCTGGCAAACACCGTCGAGGAATTCTAACAGCAGGCAGGCTCCCCGCTTTCACCGATCCGCCTTCCGCGGCCGCTGCCGGCGGAATCTCCTCGTCGGCCTCGTGCTGCTCACCGC
>JADGOB010000066.1 GCA_017883185.1 Acidobacteriota bacterium | reverse complement strand
TATCAACCCACGCCTGCCGAACCAGGCTGACGAGGGTGAGCGTCGCATTCGCCGCGGCCTGGTGCGCCGCAACCGTGGTGTCGGTGGCGGGACCGTTCCGGCAGGGCGCCGCGCCTCCTCACCTGGTCAAACAGGGTTCGGCCACGCAACTCGTGGTCGACGGTGCGCCGTTCTTGATTCTGGGAGGCGAGGTCGGTAACTCGAGCGGTGAGGCCGACTTCTTGCGCGAGTCCTGGCCGATGCTGCGGGCGCTGAACCTGAACACGCTGCTGGCGCCCGTGTACTGGGACCGCACAGAGCCTGTTGAGGGTCAGTTCGACTACCAACTCGTAGATGGACTGATTCGTGAGGCCCGCGCGAACCACCTGCGGCTTGTCCTGTTGTGGTTTGGCAGCTGGAAGAACAGCATGTCGTGCTATGCCCCGGCCTGGGTCAAGCTCGACACCACCCGATTCGTCCGCTCCAGGGACTCGGCCGGCAGGAACCTCGAGATCCTGTCTCCCTTCGCACCGGCAAACCGGGAGTCCGACTCCCGAGCCTTCGCCGCCCTGATGCGCCACCTGCGCGACATCGACGGCGAGCGCCACACGGTGGTGATGGTGCAGGTGGAAAACGAGATCGGCATGATCCCGGAAGGTCGCGACCGGAGTGCGGCCGCCGACGCGGCGTTCGCGGGACCCGTGCCGCCGGCGCTGATCGAGTATCTCCGCCGCACCGACGAGCAGCTGGCCCCCGAACTGCGCTCCCTCTGGCTGTCCCAGGGCCACAGATCGTCAGGCTCGTGGGAGCAGGTCTTCGGCCACGGCCTGGCTACCGACGAGGTCTTCATGGCCTGGCACTTCGCCAGCGCCACGCAGGCTGTGGCGGCAGCGGGAAAGGCCGAGTACGAACTGCCCATGTTCGTCAACGCGGCCCTCATCAGGCCTGGGTACCTTCCGGGCCAGTACCCGAGCGGCGGCCCGTTGCCGCACCTGATCGACATCTGGCGCGCGGCAGCGCCGTCCATCGACTTCCTGTCCCCGGACATCTACTTCCCGAACTTCGCCGAATGGTGCCGCCGATACACACGGTCGGGAAACCCGCTCTTCATACCCGAAGCTCAACGCGGCGCCGACGCGTCCGTGAATGTGTTCTACGCGCTGGCTCAGCACGACGCCATCGGGTTCGCCCCCTTTAGTATCGAGTCGACCACGGGGCTCGCGGCATCTTCGCTCGCCCGGAGCTACGAACTGCTCGGTGCGCTCGCGCCCACGATCCTGGCCTCTCAAGGACGCGGGGTCATGGCTGGCTTGCTGCCTGAAAGTCCCGAACAGCCGCAGCCCCAACAGGTGATCCTGGGCGGGTATTCCCTGCGTGTGACCTACGAACGGCAGACGCCATCCGGTCTCGCGGACGGCGGTGCCGCTCAACCAGCGGCCCCGCCGTGGCCCACCGGCGGTCTCGTGGTGGCCATCGGGCCCGACGAGTTCCTGTTCGCCGGAGCGGGCGTAACCGTCACGTTTGCGCCGGCCGGCTCAGAGAACGCCGTCGTCGGGATTCTGAGCGTCGAGGAGGGGACGTTCGTGAACGGACAGTGGTCGCGACGGCGATGGCTCAATGGAGATCAGACGCACCAGGGCCGACATCTGCGGCTCGAGCCTGGGCGCTTCGCCGTTCAGCGGATTCGGCTGTACCGTTATCGCGAGCCGTGAACGATCGACCGGGGTCCGCTCTGCCAGTCCGGTCTTCGAGACGGCGTCGCGACGCCGGCGCCGCAGGAGGCAGCCTTCCATGAGAATCGTCGGTGGCAAGGTCATCGTCTGCAGTCCGGGCCGCAACTTCGTTACGGTGAAGCTCGAAACCGAGGACGGGATTTACGGTCTCGGTGACGCGACCCTGAACGGACGTGAACTGGCGGTCGCCAGCTACCTCGGTGACCACGTGCTGCCGCTCCTCGAGGGACGCGACGCGCGACGCATCGAGGACATCTGGCAGTTCCTGTACAAGGGCGCCTACTGGCGGCGCGGGCCGGTGACGATGACCGCCATCGCGGCGGTGGATGCCGCGCTCTGGGACATCAAGGGCAAGGCGCTCGGCGTGCCAGTGTATCAACTGCTCGGCGGGGCGTCCCGCGATGCCGTCCTCGTCTATGGCCATGCCAGCGGGGGCACCATCGACGAAACCGTCGACGCCGTCGGCCGCTACGTGGCCGCCGGTTACCATGCGGTCCGCGCCCAATGCAGCGTGCCCGGCCTCACCGACACCTACGGCGTCGGCCGCGGGGATCACTACGAGCCCGCCGTACGAACCCAGCTTCACGAGCCACGCTGGAGCAGTACGCGTTACCTGAACTTCGTCCCGTCCCTCTTCGAGCGGCTCCGCGCGGTATTCGGGCCGGACCTTCACCTGCTTCACGACGTCCACCATCGCCTCACGCCGATCGAGGCGGGACGGCTCGGCCGGGCCCTCGAGCCGCATCATCTCTTCTGGATGGAAGACCCCACGCCCGCCGAGAACCAGGAGAGCTTCCGGCTGATCCGCCAGCACACGACCACGCCGATCGCGGTCGGCGAAGTCTTCAACTCGATCTTCGACTGCCACCGCCTCATCGAGGACGAGTCGATCGACTACATCCGCACGACGGTGGTCCACGCGGGCGGGATCAGCCATCTGCGCAAGATCGCCAGTCTCGCTGAACTGCACCACGTTCGCACCGGCTCGCACGGCGCGACGGATCTGAGCCCGGTATGCCTGGCCGCGGCGCTGCACGTCGACCTCAGCGTCCACAACTTCGGCATCCAGGAGTACATGCCGCACGCGGCCGACACCGACCGCGTGTTCCCGCACGCGTACAGGTTCGAGGGCGGCGTGATGTACCCCGGGGACACGCCCGGCCTCGGGGTCGACATCGACGAGGAGCTCGCCGCGACATTTCCCTACCAGCGCGCCTACCTTCCGGTCGCCCGCCTGACCGACGGAACGGTGCACGACTGGTAGGCAGGCGCGGGTAGACGCCGCGTGACGTTGGAGGCGGTCACGCCTCTCGAGGAGCGACCCATGCGCTGCTGTTCACGTTCGGCCGTTGGTTCCCTGATGATGGCCTTGGCCGTGTGCACGCTGGCACTGGCATGGCCGTCGACGGTCCGGGCGCTCGGCGAGGAGCGCTTCGTCGAATTCGCGCCAACGGCGCGGGCCGCGCGCCTCGCCGGCAACGGGACCGCCGCGCCCATCATCGTCGACTCACTTGATTTCCCCGGCGTGCGCCGGGCCGCAGCCGACCTCCAGGCCGACGTGTTCCGCGTGGCGGCGGTCCGGCCGCTCCTGGTCACGGACCGATCACCGAAAGCCGTCGACGTCGTGGTGGTGGGAACCCTGGGAAAGAACCGGCTGATCGGGCAGCTGGTCGACGCCCGCAAGATCGATGTCGGGCAGATTCGCAACCGGTGGGAATCGTCGATTATCCAGGTCGTCCCGCGTCCATGGCCCGGCGTTGAGCGCGCCCTGGTCATTGTCGGCAGCGATCAGCGCGGCACGATTTTCGCCGTGTATACGCTCTCGGAGCAGATGGGCGTCTCGCCGTGGTACTGGTGGGCCGATGTGCCCGTCCGGCACCAGGATCAGGTGTGTGTGCGTGCCGGGCGATACGTGCGCGGGGAACCGGCGGTGCGGTACCGCGGCCTGTTCATCAACGACGAGGCGCCCGCCTTGAGCGGCTGGACACGGGAGAAGTTCGGCGGCTTCAACCACCGCTTCTACGGCCACGTCTTCGAGCTCCTGCTCCGGCTGCGCGCCAACTTCCTGTGGCCGGCGATGTGGGGCAACGCGTTCAATGACGACGACGCCTTGAATCCCGCACTGGCGAGCGAGTATGGCATTGTCGTGGGCACGTCGCACCACGAGCCGATGATGCGGGCGCACGACGAGTGGCGGCGGTACGGGAGCGGTCCGTGGAACTACGCCGCCAACGCGGACGCCTTGCGCGCGTTCTGGACGGACGGCGTTCGCCGCACGGCCGCGTTCGAGAACATCATCACGCTGGCCATGCGCGGTGACGGCGACGAACCGATGTCGCAAGAAGCCAATGTCGCGCTGCTCGAGCGCATCGTGGCTGATCAGCGCAGCATCATCGCCCAGCAGCGGAACCGCAACCTCGCCGCCGTGCCGCAGGTGTGGGCGCTCTACAAGGAAGTGCAGGAGTATTACGAAAAGGGGATGCGGGTACCGGACGACGTGACCCTGCTGTGGTCGGATGACAACTGGGGAAACATCCGCCGGTTGCCGACCGCGGAGGAACGGACCCGGCCCGGCGGATCGGGCGTGTACTACCATTTCGATTACGTGGGCGGTCCGCGGTCGTACAAGTGGCTGAATACCATCCCGATCGCCAAGATCTGGGAGCAGATGCACCTGGCCTACCGCTACGGCGCCACCCGCATCTGGATCGTGAATGTCGGCGACATCAAACCGATGGAATTCCCGATCCAGTTCTTCATGGACTACGCATGGGACCCCGAGCAGTTTCCCGTGGAGCGCCTGGCTGACTACACGCGCGCATGGGCCGAGCGCGAGTTCGGACCGGAGCATGCGTCGGACATCGCCGAGATCGTGACGCGATACACGATCTACAACGGCCGGCGGAAGCCCGAGATGCTCGAGCCGCGCACGTACAGCCTGGTCGACTACCGCGAGGCGGAGACGGTTGTCGACGACTACCGGCAGTTGGAGCGGCGCGCCGAGGACCTCTACGCGGCCATGCCGGCCGACGCCAGGGACGCCTTCTATCAGCTCGTCCTGTACCCCGTGAAGGCGTGCGCCGTGGTCAACGATCTGTACGTGACGGTGGGCCTGAACCGGCTTTATGCGGTGCAGGGGCGCGCGTCCACCAACGACCTGGCGGACAGGGCGCGCGCGCTCTTCCGGCAGGACGAGCAACTGACGCGCGAGTACAACGAGGTGCTCTCGGGCGGCAAGTGGAACCACATGATGGACCAGACCCACATCGGCTACACGTTCTGGAATCAGCCGGTGCGGAACGCGATGCCGGCCGTGCAGGAGATCCAGATTCCGCCGCCCGGCGAGATGGGGCTGGCCGTCGAGGGATCCGAGGCAAGCTGGCCAGGCGGCCCTGGAGAGCCGACGCTACCGGCACTGAGCGTCTTTGACGGACTGCCCCGCTACCTCGACGTCTTCAACCGCGGGCGTCAGCCCTTCGTCTTCACGGTCGAAACCGCCGAGCCGTGGCTGCAGGTGGACGCGTCGCGCGGCACGGTCGAACGCGAGCAGCGGATCTGGGTGAGCGCGCGGTGGAGCGACGCACTTGTCGGCACCGAGCGCGGCACGCTGACCATCACCGGTCCGAATGGCGTGAAGATCCGCGTGGTCGTGCCCCTCCTCAACCCCCGGGCGCCCCGCCCCGACACGCTCCACGGGTTCGTGGAGGCCAACGGGTACGTGTCGATCGAGGCGGAGCACTTCACGCGCGCGATCGCCCCGGCGGGAAGGCGGTGGACCGTCATCCCCAACCACGGCCGCACGCGGTCGGGCGTGACCGCCTGGCCCGTGACCGCGACGGCAGCCACCCTCGCCGCAGCTGACGGCATGCGGCTCGAGTACCAGATGCACTTGTTCTCGCAGGGCACGGTCAGCGTCGACGTTCACCTCGCGCCAACCCAGAAGTTCCAGCCGGGTGCCGGGTTCCGTTACGCCGTCTCGTTCGATGACGAGGCGCCGCAGGTCGTCGACGTGCACGCCGACGACTCGCTCGGTGCGTGGGAGAAGTCGGTCGCTGACGGGGTCAGGACACTCACGAGCCAGCACGCGATCGCACGGCCGGGCCCCCACGTGCTCACGTTCTGGGCGATCGACCCGGGAATCGTGCTGCAGAAGATCGTGGTGTACACCGGCCGCCCGCGCCCGAGCTATCTTGGCCCGCCCGAGAGTGCCCGGGGCGCGGCCGCGAAGTAGCCCGCTCCGAGGACGGCCATGCGCACCATTCGGGGGCTTCGCTGGTGAATGATCATCTACCCTCGAACGCTCAGCGTCATCGTCTGGAGGTCGGCGTCGCGGGAGGACGATCCCACCATCAGCCGGAACTCGCCGGGTTCGACGCGAAACAACATGTCGATGTCGTAAAACGCCAGAAGCTCTGGCGTGATCTCGAACCCCACCCTCGCCGTCTCTCCCGGCTCCAGCGTGACCCGCTTGAACCCCTTCAGTTCCTTGACCGGCCTCGTCACGCTGCTCACAACGTCACGGATGTAGAGCTGCACGACCTCGTCGCCACGTCTCGCCCCCGTATTGGTCACGTCGACAAGAACCCGGGTGGACTCCCCGATGCCGATCTCGGTGCGTTCGAGGCGCGGGCTCGCGAACCGGAAGGACGTGTAGCTGAGGCCGAATCCGAACGCGAACAGCGGATCCGCGGAGTCAAACAGATACCCACGCCGCGCGGAAGGCTTGTAGTTGTAGTAGGCCGGCACGTGGCCGGCCGACCGCGGAATCGTGATGGGCAGCTTGCCGCCGGGACAGACGTCACCGACGAGCACGTCGGCCACCGCGCGGCCGGACTCCTGCCCGAGGTACCACAGCTCGAGGACCGCCGCCGCCTTGGCCACCACGTTGCGCGCTGACGCCGGTCGCCCGCTGAACAACAGGGTGACCATCGGTACCCCCGTCGCCGCGATCGCGTCCACGAGCTCGTTCTGCCGTCCGACCAGATCGAGGTCGGGCCGGTCTCCCAGGTGGTTGAGGGCCCATGCCTCGCGCGAGGTTTGCTCGTTGTCGCCGATCGCCAGGATGACGAGATCGGCGCGCGCGGCGACGGCCGCGGCCTGCGCGATGCTGCGCCGGTCCTCCTCGGGATCGCTGGGCGTCACCTCGTCCTGACTCCAGGAACCGCCGACCGTGATCTTGCAGCCCTCGTGATACAGGACCTCGACGCCCGCCGGGAGGCGGTCGCGGATCGCCTGAAGGACCGTGCTCGAATGCAGCGGTTCACCGCTGTAGCCGCCGAGCATCACCCGATCGGCGTTCGGTCCGATGATCGCGATCGTCCGGATCGCGAGCGGATCGATGGGCAGCGCCCCACGGTCGTTCTTCAGGAGCGTGATGGTCTTTCTCGCGGCCTCGAGCGCCAGGTCGCGATGCGACGGTTCCCGGACGATCCGCTCCGCTTCGGCGGGGTCGACGTAAGGATCGTCGAACAGGCCCAGCCTGAACTTCGCGCGCAGCATCGGCCGCACTCGTTCGTCGATCACCGACTCTGGCACGGTGCCCTCGCGCACCAGCTCGGCCAGATGCAGATAGCAGTCGGGATCGGGCAGCTCGATGTCGACGCCCGTGGCGACCGCCAGCGCGGCGGCCGCTTTGCCGTCCCTGGCCACGTGGTGCCCGAAGAACTCGGGGCGCTCGTTCAACTCGCGGATCGCGAAGTAGTCGGAGACGACGAACCCCTCGAAGCCCCATTCCCGCCGCAGGACGTCCTGGAGCAGCCACCGGTTCGCATGGGCGGGGACGCCGTCGATCTCGTTGTAGGCGGGCATCACGCTCATCGCGCCGGCCTCCTGGATCGCCGCCTTGAACGTCGGCAGAAACACCTCGCGGAGAACCCGCATCGAGACGTTGGCGGGCGCGCAGTTGGTCCCTGATTCGGGCTGGCCGTGCGCGGCGAAGTGCTTCAGCGTGGCGATGACACGTGTCTTGCCGGCGAAGCTCGCGTCGCCCTGGAAACCGCGCACGGCGGCCACGCCCATCCGGGCGACCAGGTAGGGGTCCTCTCCGAAGGTCTCCTCTACGCGGCCCCAGCGGGGCTCGCGCGCGACGTCCACCACGGGCGTCAGCGCCTGGTGCGTGCCTCGCGCCCGGGCCTCGGCGGCGGTCATCGTGTAGAGCCGCTCGACGAGTTCGGGATCGAACGTCGCCCCGAGACCGATGGGCTGAGGGAAACTGGTGCCTTCCGGTGCGGCGTGACCGTGCAGGCACTCTTCGTGGAAGATGACCGGGATGCCGAGCCGCGAGCGCTCGACGAAGAACCGCTGGATGTCGTTGGTCGTTTCGGCCATCTGACGGGCGGTCAGTCCGCCGCCTGCATCGCTCGGCCGCCCCACCTGCCCGATCCCATGGCCACTCGCGAAGTACGCCTCGGCTTTCGCCATGTCGAAGCGGCCCCGTTCGTCGACCAACGCGGCGGACTTCTGCTGCCAGATGCAGAGCATCTGGGCCACTTTCTCTTCGAGCGTCATTCGGGCCAACAGATCCTCGGCCCGTTCGTCCGCGGTTCGCGCGGGATCCCGATAGAGTACGGAAGAGGCGTCGTCTTTCATGGCTATGACTCCACCGCCGGCTGGAATCCTCTGCGGCGCTCCGCCAGCTCGTCCGCAATCCGGATCTCGGCCTCTTTGTCGATGCTATAGAAGAACAGGCAGGCTGCGCAGATCGCAAACGTGATCGCCGGGAAGATACTCATGGTGTAGCGGATGCCAGCGAGGGCCCCGGCCGTCTGGTCCACGTTGGGCAGATAGCCGTAATGCGCCAGGACGTAGGCGGTGATCGCGCCGCCGAAGCCGAGCCCCGCCTTCAGGGCGAAGACAATCGCCGAAAAGACGATCCCGGTCGCGCGGCGGCGGTTCTTCCATTCCGAGTAGTCCGCCACGTCAGCCATCATTGCCCAGAGCAGCGGGATGGTGAAGCCGTACACGAACTGGCGGAGTATCTCGGCGGCGAACATCAGCGTCACCGCGCTCGGCGGCAGGGGGAGGAAGACCGCAGTGAACAAGGCCGTCCCGGCGAGGCCGCCGATGAACACGTTGCGCTTGCCGTAGCGCAGCGCGAGCCCTTTGGAGAAGAAGATGCCGATGATCGTCGCCGTGGTCCCGAGCACGTTGAACAGGCTGAACAGGTTCTCCCTGCCGACGTAGTACTTGAAGTAGTAGAGGACCACGCTGCCCCGCATGGAGAGCGTGATGAAGAGGATGAACGTCAGGACGGACATCGCGATCCACGGGCCGTTCTTCCCGAGATCCGCGAAGTGCTGTCTCGTCGACGCCGTCTGGTCCGGCGCGGGCTGAATCCGCTCCCTGGTTGTGGCAAAGGTGATGAAGAAGAGCACGACGGCGAGGGCGGAGAAGATCCCGATCGTGTACTGGTAGCCCTTGGCGCTGTCGCCCTGCCCGAAGTGGTGCACCATCGGGAGGGCCAACCCCTGGATGACCAACTGCGCGATCATCGCGCACACGAAGCGATAGGACGACAAACTGGTGCGCTCGCCCAGGTCGCCGGTCATCACGCCAGAGAGCGCCGAGTACGGCAGGTTGTTGGCCGAGTACACCGCCATCAGCACAATGTAGGTTCCGTAGGCGTAGATGAGCTTGCCGATCGGGCTGAGGTCGGGCGTCACGAACGTCAGGAAGCCCATGATGCCGAAGGGCACCGCGGTCCACAGCACCCAGGGTCTGAACTTCCCCCACCGCGTGCTCGTCCGGTCGGCGACCGCGCCCATGATCGGGTCGAAGATCGCGTCCCAGATGCGCACCACCACGAGCAAGGTTCCCGCTGCGGCGGCCGTGATCCCGAACGTGTCCGTGTAGAACACCAACTGGAACATCACCATCGTCTGGAAGATGAAGTTCGCGGCTGTGTCGCCCAGGCCGTAGCCGACCTTCTCGACTACCGACAGTTTCTCTCTGTGGCTCGTCATTGGAGTGTGCCTCGCGTTCGCCTAGTCCTTCGGTAGCTGGCCGGGCAGCGGACGTTGGCTGAACTGCTGGAAGTAGCGGAGGGTCTTGTTACGCCACGCGGCGGCATCGGCTGCCTGCTGCCGCAGTTTGCCAAGCACGGCCTCGTACCGCTCGTCGTCCACCTTGCCGCGGAGGGTCGTCCAGCGGAACTCCATGAGTCGCGCGCCGTCGGCCCCCTTTGTGTAGTGCCGGACCAGCGCGTCCCACAGCGTCACGCCCGACGCGAGCCGGTAGTCCCATGGGAGCCGGTGAAACCAGAGGAGGAGCGTCTCCGGACATGTCGCCGGGTCGTTCCACCGCTCGCGCAGTGGCGATCGGTACTGGCCGACCGCGTTGCTGCCCCGGATCGTGCGGTCGAAGCCGATCCCCCAGGCGTCCGCGCGGTGGTAGTAGATCGCGGACCAGTCCGCGCGCCGGGGATCGGCGTTCTCTGGCATCGGCGCGTAGTGATCGCCGCCGATGAGATGGTGGAGACCGAGCGGCATGGTGTAGTCGACGTAGGTCTCCCGCGAGCCGAGCATCATCGACCGGATCGTCGACGTCACGTCCGGCGCGTGCCCCCAGGTCATGCCGATCCACTCGTCCGCGATGCCCGTGGCCGACAGGTCGGGATTCCACGCCAGTCTGCCGTATGCGTACCAATTGGCCTGCCCGAAGTCGTGACCGGTCCAGTTGACATCCCGTCCGGTGTTGGCCACGCCCGCAATCCCCGTGCGCCGGTAGCCGTGAAGGCTCCCGTCGAGGACCTTCGCGACGGTTGAGCCGGGGCCGGCAACATACGTATCCGCGTCGAGCAGTTCCTTCCACATTGGCGCGAGATACACCAGGTGCGTGGCCTGGCCGAGGTACTCCTGCGTGATCTGAAGCTCGGCCATCAGGGGCGTCCGCGGCATCTCGCCGAACAAAGGACTGAACGGCTCCCGGGGTTGAAAGTCGAGGGGGCCGTTCTTGACTTGCACCATGACGTTGTCGCGAAAGCGCCCGTCGAGAGGCACGAACTCCAGGTAGGCCCGCTTGACGCGATCGACGTCGACCTCCGCTGAGTACACGAAGGCGCGCCACATGACGATGCCGCCGTGGGGCGCGACGGCATCGGCCAGCACGTTGGCGCCGTCGGCATGCGTACGCCCGTAGTCTTGCGGCCCCGGCTGCCCTTCGCTGTTGGCCTTGACGAGAAACCCGCCGAAATCGGGGATGAGCCGGTAGATTTCGGTGGCCTTGTCGCGCCACCAGCGCGCAACGGCCGGGTCGAGTGGATCGGCCGTCGGCAGGCCGCCCAGCGCGCGGGGGGCGTTGAAGTTCGCCGACAGATACACGCGGATTCCGTACGGCCGGAGCACCTGCGCCAGCGCGGCTGTCTTGTCCAGGTATGACGACGTGAGGGACTGGGCGTTCGCGTTGACGTTGTTCAGCACCGCACCGTTGATGCCGATCGACGCGTTCGCGCGAGCGTAGTCCTCGATTCGGGGATCGACGCGCCCGGGCAGTTCCGCCCAGTTCCACAGCGATGGGCCCGCATAGCCGCGCTCGATGGTGCCATCGAGGTTGTCCCAGTGATCGAGCAGACGCAGCGCCAGTCGCGGCCTCTCCTCGACGGCCAGCGGTGCAAGGGGCTTCCCGGTCTGGACGAGACGCAGGAGGTGAAACACGCCGTACAGCGTCCCTCTGTCGCTCTGGGACGCAATCACCGTCACGGCGTGTTTTCCCACGGTGGTGGATCGAATGAGGAAGCCTTCGTCGCCCGCCCGAGCGAGGGGTTTCGCCCATCCCAGGCCCGCAATCACCGGGGAATTCGCGGGCGTCCCGATCAGGACGGCGCCGTCTGACGCTATTCTCTGCGACACGGGCGGACTGGTGCCGAGGAGGCCGAGCAACCCCCGCCGGAGCTCGGCGACAATGGCCCGCCCGGTCGGCGAGTCCCGCTGGATGACGACCGACGACACCGAACGACGGTAGCTGGCGCGCAGCGCCGAGTCCTCAACGGGCACGTAGCGGAGCCACAGATCGTGGCCGGTTTCAGCGTGTGCGTAGCCGGCCAGCGCGGACACTGACAGCGCCGCCAGGAGGCACATCCGGCGGAATCGCGAGTCAGATACCATCTGCTGATTGACAGGCAAGAGTGTTCCTATTCCGGCACCGTGAGCGGGTCGAACCTCGGCGCGAGCATGTGGTGAAGCCCGAACGAGAGGAGGTACATGAACGCGCAGATCCCGAAGAGTATGGCGTAGCCACCCGTCGCGTCTCCCGCGGCGTGGAACTGGTCGAGCACCTTTCCCGAAAGCCACGGAAACAGCATGCCGCCGGTCGAGCCAGCCAGGCCACCGAGGCCAACGATCGTCCCCACGTCCTTCTTCGGGAACATGTCCGATACCGTGGTGAACAGGTTCGCCGACCACGCCTGGTGCGCGGCCCCGGCGAAACCGATCAGGAGAACGGCCGGCCAGTCGCCGACTCTCGTCACGACGAGAATGGGCAGGACGCACAACGCGAACAGGAACATCCCCGTCTTGCGCGCACGTGTCGCGCTCCAGCCTCTCTGTTGCATCCGGCCCGTGAGCCACCCGCCGCCGATGCTGAGCACCGTCGCGATCAGGTAGATCGTGGCCACCAGCACCCAACTGCGCTTGATGTCGAGATTCCGCGTGGCCTTGAAGTAGTCGGGCAGCCAGATCAGGAAAAACCACCAGACCGGGTCGGTCATGAACTTCGCGACGATGAACGACCAGGTCTGCCTGAATCCGAGCGCGCGACGCCAGCCCATCGGCACGCCGCCGGCCGGCCCTTCGTCCTTATCCCGGCGAATGAAGTCGAACTCGGCCCTCGAGACCCGCGGTTGCTTCTCCGGAACGTCGTAGAACGGGAGCCACAGGAACAGCCAGAGAAACCCCGCGACCCCGGCAAGAACGAACGCGGAGCGCCAACCGAACGCCAGCGCGATGGCCGGCACGATCGCCGGCGCCACGATCGCACCGACGTTTGCGCCCGAGTTGAAGATGGCTGTCGCAAACGCCCGCTCGTTCCTGGGAAACCACAGGGCGACCGCCTTGATGGCTGCCGGGAAATTCCCGCCCTCGGTGACACCCAGGAACATCCGCGCGGTGAGGAACCCGCCGACCGACGCGACGAAGGCGTGGGCCATGGCCGCGACGCTCCACGCCGCGATTGACCACGCGTAGCCGATCTTCGTGCCGTATCGGTCGATGACCCAGCCCCAGGCAAACACGCCGACCCCGTAGGCGCCCAGGAACGCCGAGTTCACGAGGCCGAACTGTTCGTTGGTCCAGCCGAGTTCCCGGTCGAGGAACTCCTTGAGCAACGCGAGGATCTGGCGGTCGATGTAATTGACGGTCGTCGCCAGGAACAGCAGCGAGCAGATCACCCAGCGGTACCGTCCGATTCCGCCCGCCTCAGCAGCCGGGTCGGGCCCCGTCCCTCCCGTCCGAGCCGCTTCGTCTATGGCGTTCAAGGACACCTGGTCTCCCTTCTATCGCTTGCCACCGCCGCACGTCACCGCAGCAGCGTGTCGGCCGCGTTGCCGACGTAGATGAACAGCGCGGCGGCGCCGATCACGTACTCGTTCTCGAACCAGAGGAACGGCCAGTCCTCTTTCAGTTCCGGGTAGTCGGGCTTGACGACGACGATGCCGGGGACGACACCACCCGGGATGAACGAGTAGTCGGCCCGGTTCGAGCCGTAGGCGATGGTCTTGCTGCGGCTGCCGACGCCGGACACGAGGGAGACATCCGAGGCCGGGTGCGTGCCGAGGATGTAGTCCAGCCCGCGCAGCGTGTACTCGGGGCCGATGATGTCGGGAAAGGCCTTGTGCAGGATGTAGTTCCGCAGGGCGAACCCGAGCACGGCGCCGCTGCCGCCCCAGCCGCCGGTCGTGATTGGCACGCCGAAGGGGTTCTTCGCCAGTTCGGCATCCATGGTGGCCTTGTAGCTTCGCACGGCTGCCGCCACCCTCCGGCCGAACGACTCGTCCATGAACGGGAGGGCTCGCGCGGCCAGCGTCAGATCGCCGAACTGCGGCGCCGTCTGCGGCCACACCGCGTTCAGTCGGTCGGCGTATCGTTTCCCGCCCTGGGTCGTCACGAGCAACTCGACGGTCGCCTTCAGTTCTTCGTCTTCCAGCCGGCCGCCGGTCGTGTTGCCGAACCGGAACCGTGCCGGTTCGCGAGTGTGCTCCTCGTCCCAGACACGAACCGCGGTTTGCAGGCACTCTTCCGCCAGCGCGTCGTTGTGGCCCCGCAGTACCCGGCTTGCCGCCGCGAGCGCCGCGATCGACCCGAAGTCCAGCGCGGCCGACCTGCTGGTGAACGCCCAGCGATCGTCGGGGGTCCCGGACTCGCCGCCACGAGATGTCCCAGGCTCGAGGGCCGGATTGTAGATCAGCCCGTCAGTCTTCGTCACCGCGTCGCCGAGGTGCGTGTACTGGTCGAGCGTCGGCTCGATGATGCCCGCAATCGCGTGCCCGACGGCTCGATACTGGGCCACGAGCGCGATGGTGCCGTGCTCGATCTGCTGCAGGATGTCGGGCACGCCGTCCGGCACTCCGATGTCGACCCGCCGTTTCCTCCAGTCAACCGTCGTCTGATCCCGGTCGATCCCGAATGTCTCGCGGGCGAGCACGAGCGTGGAGACCACGGCGTACTGGCTCTGCGTGCGGATGTCGAAGTCACCGGCGTCGAACCAGCCGCCGACGTTGAGCCCCGGGATGTGCTGGCCAGGTTGGAAGGGGCTGTCGGTTGTCGGGCCCTGGGCGTAGAGATCGAAGTGCTGGTGATCGACAGGGGCCTGCCGGGCGTCGTCGAGGTGCGAGATCCCGTGCCAGACCCGGTACCGGTCGCTCACCATCACATGGTCCATCTGGACCGGCAGGAACGTATCGAGGGTGGACTGCCAGAGTCCCTGTCGATAGACATCGCTGGCAATGCGGAACGGTTCGGTGCGCACGCCGCCATAGTCGATGACATAGAGTCCGGGTTCCTTCACGGCCGTGAAATCGAAGCGTGCGTATTGGTACCGCAGATACCGGCCCCACGGTGCGGCCGGTCCGTTGAGGCGTTCGGTGAGCCGGCCGTCGGCGGCCACCGTAAGCAGGCGAACCGGACGCGGAGCGGTGTCGTTCGGGTCGGTTTCGATGACCGCGATCTTCGACTGCCCCGGGAGGTAGCCGACCTGCGAGTGCGCGATCACCGGCCGTCGGATCCACCCGGGAATCAGGTTCGGCGTCACGAGCCACTCCAGCACCCTGCCGGTCTTCTTCGCCGGAATGAGGCTGCGCACGACATACCAGCCGTTCTGCGCCTTGTTGCGGCCATCGTAGAGCGAGAGCGCCGCGCCGCGTCCGTCGATCGTGACACGCCGTTCCGGGTCCTCCGGCGCCAGGACCAGCGTTGGGCCGCTGGCAAGGGGCGCCGCTTCAAGCGCCCCTGAAGAATCCTTCGTTATGGGCCCGCCCGGGTGGCGGGGAAAGAGGCCGCCCTGCTGGCCGGCGAGGTAAGTCTTGCCGAAATACGCCGAGGGCAGGAACTCCAGGTTGAAGCCGGCGCGTCCTTCGAGCGCTGCCGGCAGGGGATTGGCGAGGTGCACGCTGATCAGCACGCCGCCTCCCCGGGCTTCTGCTTCAATCCGGTAGCGGAAGTCGTGGTCCGGGTAGGCGAGTTCGGCCTGCACGCGGCGCGTGGCCTGGTCGATCCGCCGATCCGAGAGCTGGGGGATGGGATCCCACTGCGCGGGCGTGTTGGACAGCCGGACGTCGCCGTTGGTGGCCGTGCGCACGCCGTGGTGGATCAGTTCGACGCCACTCAGCTTGGAGTCGCTGAATTCTCCGCTGTACCAGTTGCTGAAGACGAGAACGTTCACGCCTCGTCCCTCGAAGTAGCCTTGGCTGTTCAGCGAGAGCGCCGGCTCCTGCGCTACGGCCAGTCCCGTCCACACAGCGAGCAGCACGACAACTGTTGGCAGAGTTCCGTGTCGCATTCTCATGATCATTCCGCAGGGCCTCCCGGCCGGCCGGTCCGCCACACACGAAGGGCCGGCACCCCCTTGGGAGAGGCGCCGGCCCACGGCGAAAACGACGGAAGAGGGAACTAGAAGCTGAACCTCGTCATGAACTGGAGCTGACGCGGCGAGCGCTGACCGCTGACCGTGCCGAAGCCGTTCGGGTTGACGAGGGTGCCGCTCGAGTTGTACGGCAGGTTGATGATCGTCGGGTCGCTCATGCTATTGAAGTTCGCCGTGCTGTTGACGGACGAGAACTGCACGGTGTTGAGGGCGTTGAACGCGTCCAGCCGGACTTCGACCCGGCGCCTGCCGCCCAGGGGGAACGACTTCGACAGCGACAGGTCGATGTTGTTGACCGGCGGACCGTACACGAAGTACCGCGGTGACTCTATGCCGATGCTCCCGGGCTGCGGCGGGCCGAAGACCGCCGTGTTGAGCTGCTTGTACGGATCGCTGCTCGAACCGCTGCCGGCATCCCCCGTAAGGACGATGCGCGCACCCTGGTCCGAGCCCGTGATGTTCGCGGACCCGACGCCGGAGATCGAGTAGTTGACCGCGTACGGGCTCCCGCTCATCCACCGGTAGTTGCCCGAGATCTGCCAGTCGTTGGTGAGGTATTTGAGCGCGCCGGTGGCGACCGAGGGAGTCTGGTACACGAAGCTCACGACGAAGACGTGCGGCCGGTCAATGGCAAGGATGCCGTAGTTGGCCTGTCTGTCCAGGCCATCGATGCGGGCTGTGCCATAGTCGTCGTTGACCGTGCCTTCCGCCCTGCTGTACACATAGCTGACGGAGGCCATCAGCCCCTTGCTGAACCGGCGATTGAGGGAGGTCTGCAGGGACTTGTAGTTCGAGTACGCCGCGAACTCCCAGAAGCGGATAGCGCCGTATCCCTGATCTGGACGCAGGAAGTCCGTGGGCAGGGCATTGCCGCCGGGCAACGAGCTGAGCGCCACGCAGCCCGTACACGTCCCCCTGGTCGGATCCTGGCTCGACGCCAGAAACGTCGTGCCGTACGGCAGGGCGTTGATCTGCCGCTGCTGAACCAGGTTGCGCGACTCCGAGCCGACGTGCGAGATGTCCAAGGTGAACTCGTACGGCAGCTGCATTTGGAAGCCTATGTTCCAGGAGTACACCGTGGGGAGCTTCCAGGCGAATGCGGTCGGGTTCACTCCGCTCGTCGCGTAGAGCGGCGTTGAACCGGCGACGCCAGAGACCAACCCCCATTGCAGGCTCGGCGTCTGCATGCCCGGAGGATTCGTGACCATGTCGAACACGATGTTGCCCTGCGGGCGGTCGTAGAAGACGCCGAAGCTGCCGCGCAGCACCATCTTCTGCTTCCCGGTCAGGTCATAGGCGAACCCAAGCCGCGGCGAGACGGCGATCTTCGCCCCGTCGCTGAGCGTCTTGTCGATACCCTGGCCGGCCTGGAACGTCCCCTGGAACCGGTTGCCGGAGCCTGGCACGATGCGGCCGATGAAGGCGCTGTTCACACTCTGGCCGGTCGCAGCATCGTAGCCGACCCGTACGCCGTTGATAACCGCCGGGCGAAAGAGACGCACGGCCTGGGAGGCGTTGAACTGGTCGGGGAGGAAGTTGGAGGCCTGGCCCGTGCCGTCCCACTGCGGCGTCACGTAGTAGAAGCGGACGCCGTAGTCGAGGGTCAGACGGTTCTTGATCTTCCAGTTGTCCTGGAGGTACCACTCGATGTTCGTGTACTGCCATTCCGGCTTGGCGTAGGTCGACGCCTGGGCGAAGGTGTTGTAGATCCCGAGTGCCGCGTTCGCGAACGGGTGTTGGGAGTCGTAGATGTTGCTGGTGCTATTGGAGAAGTCGACCGCCCCGTTGAACGAGGCGAACGCGCTCTGAGGCTTCAGGCTGTGCTGGTAGTAGAAGCCTGCCTTCAGTGCGTGCGCGCCGACGACCTTCGTCAGGTTCGCGACCACGTCGTAGGTCGTGTTGAAGTTCGTGAAGGGAGCCTGGTTGATTCTGAAAACGGGCGCGTTGGCGATACGTCCGCCCCCGTACGTGAAAGAGGGGATGTAGTCGTTCTGGATGGCGGATGGGTAGAGCATCGGAAGCGACGATAGGCCGGCCCCTGCCCGGGTGAGGTTCGTGGCGGTCGTGTAGTGCTCGAGCGAGTTGTGCGCGCTGCCGACGGAGATCTCGAGCGCCGTCGTGTTGTTGAGGATGCCGGTCGTGGACACCATCCAGTTGCGCCCCGGGGTGTTGGAGATCACTTGCATCGTGTCGAGGTTGCCGCCAATCGACCAGCCGCTCATGCCGTAGGGCAGCTCGTTCGTGTTGGTGTGGAACATGTACCGTCCGGTCAGGCGCCAGCTGTCCGACAACTGGTAGTCCGTCCGGAACAGCGTCTGGTCCAGCGGCTGGCTGGACGGCGTCTGGCTCTTGTAGTTGTAGCCCACCTGCCCGCTCACGTTCGGCGCCGGGAACACGCTCAGCGCGGCCAGCGTCGGCGCGTACAGGCGGTTCGCCGGGATCCTTCCGAGCACGCCACCATCCGCGAAACACCCGGACGTGTTCGACGCGCTGCAGGGCAGCCCGGTCGCGTAGTCCTTGATGTACGGGTACGGATTCCCGTTGGCATCAACGCTCTGCGAGAAGTCGCCTTTCCGCTCGAGAGCGGTTGGCACGGTCACCCGCTGCTCGCCCACCGGGTCCGTCCTGCGCTGGAACTCCTGGCTGAAGAAGAAGAACAGCCTCTTCTTCTCGACATTGAACCGGCCCGGGATGAAGATCGGCCCTCCCACCGTGAAGCCCCTGTCGTTGCGCGCGCTCTGGGCCATCGCGGTG
The DNA here is from genome assembly GCA_017883185.1 of Acidobacteriota bacterium. Lineage (GTDB taxonomy): Bacteria > Acidobacteriota > Vicinamibacteria > Vicinamibacterales > Fen-181 > FEN-299. The sequence continues at coordinate 1,609 of JADGOB010000066.1, read as the reverse complement.
TTCGACCGGATGTTGAACCAGGTGTTCTCGTTCCACTGGGAGCGCCGGGCGTACCAATAGGCGGAGCCCGAGAAGTTTTGGCTGCCGCTCTTGGTCACAACCTGCACCTGTGCCCCAATCGCCCGGCCGTACTCGGCCTGGTAGCTCGAGGTCAGCACCTTGAACTCCGCCACGGCATCGAGGTTGGTCTGGGCCATGTTGCCACCGTTGTCGCCGGTGTCGATGTTGGCCACGCCGTCGATCGTCATGTTGTTGGAGTTCGACCGCGCGCCGTTCGCCGAGAAATTGCTGACCTGCGTGACCTGTTCGACAGAGCCGCCGCCCTGGGTGGGGCCGGGTATCACGCCCGGAACCAGGCCGACCAGCCCGAAGAAGCTGCGGCCATTGACCGCGATGTTCTCGAGCGCCTTTCCTTCGAGCGTGTACGCGCGCTCGCCGCTCCGCAGTTGGATGTCCTGCACATTGCCGGTGACCGTGACGCTCTCCGCCACGTTGCCGATCTGCAGCGTGAAGGCGCCAGCGGCGATCCGGTCGTTGGCATTGACCGTGACCGGAGTGCGCTGCACGCTCTGGAATCCGACGAGGCTGATCTTGAGCGTGTACGAATCGGGCTTCACGTACGGGAACAGGAAGTTGCCGAGCGAGTCGGTCTGGACCGTGACGACGGTTCCCTGCGTGTTGCTCGTCAGTGTGACAGCCGCCCCCGGAAGGACCGCTCCCTGAGCGTCCTTTGCCGAGCCTGATACCGAGGCGCTGGTCGTCTGCGCCTCGAGCGAGACGCAGGCCACCATGCAGAGCACGGCCGCGGCCGCCACTCTTGCCAACGCTCGCCGGACGTGGTGGTCGAAAAGCATGGACTCCCCCCTTCTCGAGGAACAGGAACTGAGCGCCAGCGGACTTTGTTCGATAGTCGAACAGTAGAAGACTGGTCGATTTTATAGCCCTGCTGCGTCCGAATGTCAACCGGTTCTTTTGTACTCGGCCCGAGTTCGGCCGGATCTCGGCACTCAACCCGAGTGCTTCCGTTGCTCGATCCGCGCCCGGGCCTTCAGCGATTCCGCAGCGTGGCCGTGCGCCCGACGGACGGAAATCAGCTTCTGCAGGGCGGCACGCCTCGACCGGGTACAGCGCGAGTTCGTGGAAAGCGTACGTCGGTGGGATACGCCGATCACAATCCCGCACTCGTCGCCAAGCGCCGGCTGTCAGAGATCCTCGAGGCGTCGGGTGTCGCGCCGGTCGAGAAGCGGCAGCGCGTGATCGCTGAGACGGTCGCGACGGCGAGGTCACGCCCGTTCAGAGTGGCGTCACCCAGGGCGGAGGGGGGCCATCCGACGATTCTCATGAGAGCCGCCTCCCGGGCTGCCAGTCGGTCCGGTGCCGTTCTTCTGGCCTTTTCCTCCGTTCGCCTCGAGTTCTGCCCGCGAGGACGCCTTGACAGGCCCAGAGAGGGCCTATATAGTTCGCGCCGACAACAATACCTGGCAGGCGTGCCAGGTGCCGCTCACGTCGTTGGCGAGGGCCTGCTGCCAGTCGGCGTCCGCCATCTCGAGCGTCGGCACGCGTCTCGTCACGGCCCGGGCGTCCGTCAGCCCCAGCGCGAGCGTCTGCC